>NZ_CP040847.1 GCF_006274605.1 Thermococcus indicus | reverse complement strand
AAGCAACCCCCCAAAGTTAGAGTAGGAAACCCTAAGATAGAAGTATATGTAAGACTATAAAAACCTTTTGTTGAGAGCGTGTTACCGGATTATGCCCATCAAGGCCCAGGTGGTATTTTTAAAAAACGATTTTAAGCCGTTTTTTGGTCAAAAAAAGGACGGAAAAAGGAGCTATTTTTTACCACCTATACCACCCAGTAGGAATAAGCCAGAGGTTTTCACAGTCATTTAAAAATTGCAAAAATCAGGTGGTATAGGTGGTGTAGGTGGTATTTGTACAGGTTGGGGCATGTAAAATATTGGGTGGTATAGGTGGTATAGGTGGTAAGTAACACGCCTGTTTTACTATAAAATAAGCTCTCTCCGGACAAAATAAGAATAAATTGGGTCTCCCACACACTAAATTTAAAATTCTGCCTTTTAACGGAATGAAAACCTAAAATGGGGCCTTCTAACTGGTCAATTCTCTCCGGCTGCTTTATCTCAAAACAAAAAGGTCCTAAGGTCCTTCTAATACATAGAACGAAGGGGCACTGTAAAAGGAAAACTATGGGCTTTCTGCACATTTTCAGAAGAATTCCGTTTCATCGGCGGGTATTGGTGCTCTCCTGTAGATTGCTATGGCTTCTCGTTCGTTCCTTGGAGTGTAACGGGTTGCGGTAATGAGTAGGGGGCTTTCGAGAGGGGTGTACTCCCTATCGCGACGCAAAAATAATGAAGTGGTCTCAAAACGCTGTTGTGGTGGTTCTTTTTTGTTAAATCATGCTGATACAACCCTCTTTTTGGAACTTGGTTCTTTTTTGCAAAAATCACCAACCTATCACGTTTTTACGGCTACCGGGCCCTCTCGCGAGTTCTCTGTCCATTTCGTCTTCGTAGTTTGCTCTTCTCATGCCTCTTCTTTTGTCCGCTGATTTCCACGGCCCTCTGTATTTCCTGAGAATTCTCCAGAGGAGACCCTCTCTGAGGCGATAGTTCATTTCAATCCTGATTTTGTTTGCTTTGATGATGCCTTCTATCGCACCTCCAACTTCTTCGACCGTTTCGGGGTGGAGTATGATAAGGTCGCCTGTTCTCGTTTCGAGGATAATAAGACTTCTGGGAGCCTCTTCCCATGTTTCTACCCATGAACTTGGCAGGGTTAGAGTGTAGTATGGTTTTTCGATGACTTCTCCGTTTTTCCTCACGTATCGCCGTCTTTGTTCGGTTATCCAGCGTTCGTAGATTTTGGTTATTCTGCCTGAGTATAGCCCTCTTAGAAAATCGCTATAAAGCCCTTCACGAGTCATTTTTCGCCACCCGTAGCATTGAGATTGACTTTTTCGAAATGATTGCGGTGGGCACTTCTATTGTCTGATTCTCTCTTATCAACTGCCCGTTTTCGAGGTAGATGAACATACCGTCTTCTCCGCTTAGAGTGCCAACCACTACGTCCCTGTTCTTCCTCTCTACGATAACCTTTTCTCCCCACAACCGCCTAAACTGAATAAGCCCCATGTGAACCACCTTCTAAGAAGGCTTTGGATTTTTCAAAAAGCTCTAAGGCCATTGCTTTTGCTTTTTCGGGGTCTTCGTGGGCTATGCTAACGTGGAAGGCCTTTCCTGTCGGTGTTGATATTGTCCATTCTACGGAATAAACATGCTTAACGACCAAAACTCCGTCGTCTTCTTCTTCCTCAATTATCCTATTAGCCTTCTCTTCCACCATTCTAACGCCTCCTGTTCCTTAATTGGCCTTAAAATGCCCGGATTAATCTGGTAGTAAAGTCGTCCGTTCCACCATACAACTGGCGGGTGGATTTCCTTGGCCTGTTGGTCTATCAGGTGAAAAATGAGATTAGGTTGCTCCTTTAGGGAAATCCAAGGGTTTGCGAGGTAGTAGTTTGTTCTCTTCCTGTTCTGGGGCCTAATTTTTCGGAATGTCTGCATTCTCGTCCCTCCTCTGATAGATAACGATTTTTCTCCGGCCGTCTACGATGATGGTCATCTGTTCGAGCTTTCTCATGAGGGCCTCGTATTGGGCTTTGCTTATATTGTGTTTCAAATCTCCGCACCCCCATTCGATTTTTTCAATTGAGAACTTCAAAAAACTGCTTTTATCCTTTTTTCAATTTAAAGCGAAAATTTTGCCGAAAGGGGCTATCAGAAGTGATATTGAATTCAATATCAAAAGTGATATAGGTAGAGAAAACAGCGGGTTTATAGCTCTCCGAGGGCTTTGTAGAGGCGGTAAACTCTTTTTCTAAAGGTTGGGCTTAGTTCGTAGCCTGTTATTGTTCTGGCGATTATACCAAGGGCTATGAGTTCTCTTAGGACTTTATAGGTGTAAACTTGAGAGACGCCCGTTTCCTGTGTTATTTTTGGTATCACTTCGTTGCCCATTTCCCATGCTTTGATTTTTCCTTTGTGGTTTTGGAACGCTTCTAAGAGGCATTTGGCAACTTTCCGTTTCTTTTTGGTGCTTAGTTTCCCGTGCATGCTCTCGAAGAATTCTAAGATTTGGGTTATCGGGTCTTGACTCATGGTTATCCCCTCGGATTTAATGAAATCGTTGAATATTTAACACTTTTGTTTAGTAAAGTTTAGGTAATATCCGCCTTGAATGTTTGTTTTTTCATTTTCTCCGTTTTGTCGCCTCTTTTAGGTTTATTCAGGGCGTTGAAAGGTGTTTTATTTCCTACAATCCTCCTTGACAGGCTTTGTTAAGCGGAGGTATCGAGCTCTGGCTTTGGGGGCTACTTAACAATTTTGTTAAGCTTTAAAAGTGGGTGGTGTAGAACCTTGATTATTGGTGGGTCGGTTCTACGAGAAAAATCACTTTCCGAGTTTCCGCTATTAGGGAGAAAACGGGAGATTTCTCCAGATTTTGCCCTTATGATTTAAATGCCCGTTGTCTTAGGATATTATGGTGGCGGGTGTGTTTAGGGTTGATGTGGATAAGCGGGTGTTCGTTGAGGCTAAACGGTGGCTAAAACCGGCACACATTAGGAAATTGGTTGAATTCATCGAGGCTTTAAAGATAGACCCTAATTCACCGGTTCCTAAGGGTTACGACGTGAGAAGGGTTAAGGGCATGAAGATTAAGGGCTTTCCGGCCTATGCCTTACGGCTTGGGGGATATAGGGTTTTCTACGGGGTTGATTGGGAGAATAAGGTTATTTATCTGTCCAAAATAGAACCGAGAGGGAGGGCCTATAAGCGTTAATCCTCCAGCATCTCCGAGAGTATCTTAACGGCTTCGTCTCCGCTAACTACTTCCGCTTTCCCGCTCTTATACTCCTCAAACCTCTTTTCGAGGTCTTTAAGGGTCTCCTCGTCCACTTCTTCAACGGGGAGGCTTTCAGCTCTCATTTTTAGAACCTCAAGCCTGAGTTTTTCTAATTCCTTCTCCATCTCATCTATTCTCTGAAGAAGCATGTTAGGGTTAATGGCCTCGCTCATTCTCCCACCAATTATGGCTTATCATCATGGGTTAAATATGTTTGTGCCTTCGGCCTTTCACGTAGTCCCACCATTCGTCGGCTTCGGTGTTCCAATCTTCCGCTAAGAGGGGTTCGAGTAGTCTTAGCATTCCTTCGATGAATTCTTTTTCCTCATCATCTCTCTCCTGTGGTTCTCGGCTCATACTGGCACCCGCCATTATCTTTTGGTTTCTCTTCAGAATACACCTAATTAACTAATGAATATAGCAGTATCCCCCGGTGTAGTGGGAGAGTAGAGTAGAGGTTGTTGGGTCTTGGTGGGACTTGGCGGGTTCTCGCTGAACTTGGGAGGTTCTGACAGAACTTGGCAGAACTGCGGGTGTTCGTGTGGGAGTGGGTAGGTCTCCGGAGGAAAGCGGTGTAACGGGTTGCAACAAGATGCAACAACCGAAAACGGGGTGCAACGAGATGCAACACGATGCAACGCCGGTTTTGGGCCTTCCATATCTATACCCCTAACTTCTCTTCTCCTCGGCCCCCGAAATGTCCGTTTCTGTGCATCCGGTTTAATTTTCCGGTTAAATGTTTGCGTCTTCTCTTAAGTGCTGTCTATTGTGTGTGTCTAATCTCAAAAGTTAGCACTCCTGAGCTAAGACCTACTCTATTTGGCCTTCTTTGTGTGGGCCCCCCGGTTTAATTTTCCGGTTAAATGTTTGCGTCTTCTCTTAAGTGCTGTCTATTGTGTGTGTCTAATCTCAAAAGTTAGCACTCCTGAGCTAAGACCTACTCTATTTGGCCTTCTTTGTGTGGGCCCCCCACTCTCAAGGCTCCTATTAGTTAGTTTCCTAACTTCTCACAAAGTTAAGTTATCAAAATAATAAATACTCCATAGGGGGCGTCCACTTAGAAGACTATTCCCCCCTATCACGTCTTAACTTAACCCTCCCATTAAACTCTAAAAGCTCTCCTTTATCGTGGAGTTTGTAGAGGATATGCCTAATATCCCTTTCACTCCACCCTCTCTTTAGTAGTCCTTCCATAACCCTATCCACCGGGCTAAAACCTGTGTTGTCCTTAGTGGCCTCTAAGACTTCCTCTAAGTCTTGGATTAAGGCTAAGTCCTCCTCTTCCTCTGGTATCCTCTGTGGTAGCTTCTCGACTAAGTCATCTATAGATATTGCCATAGCCTTCCCAATTGGTTTAAAATTGTCGTATTTGTAGCCTAAGAGCTGTGCTAAGTTCTTTAAGCCTCCCGCCAACTCGAAACCGGTTCTTTTCCTTATCGCTCGAATAATTGTGGGTTTTATGTATATCTTTCTCCTTCCAAGAACCATATATTCAGGTAGGGCGCCCCTCTTAGCTAAGTGCTTTATCCTCTCCCTCCACGGAAGGTTAAGAATGCTCTCTTTAATCGTCCTCTCTTCTTCTGTGGTGGGGTCTATCACCTCAACAACCCCCACCATACGGCACTTTTCTAAAAGGTCTTCTCTAATGGTCGTTAGGAATAACTCCTCCTCGCTCGGCTGTTCTATCTCATACTCTAATGTTATCGGCCTAAGCCACTCCGGAACACTAAGCCCTAAGCTCTCATAGACCATAACCAAAAGCTTCCTACCGGCCTCTATCTGGTCTTCGTTAAGGATTAACGGCTTAATCCTGTCCCAATTCTGGAGATAGAAGGCCCTAAGGTAACTACCGATATAAGCTAAGTCCTCTTTGTATTGGGCTAACCTTCCCTCGAACCTGCTAACCTCCTCCTTAGTCCTCTTATCGGTTATATCCCACTCTACAGGTATTAGACGGTCTTCTAAGCCTATGTAGAGCTGTGGAACGTAGTTAGTAATAATCACAGGGGAGGCGTAGGCGTGGAATTCTGTCATACGGTAGCCTCTGTTTTTGTCTATTCTACTCTTAACGTGAATATTGGTAGTAGCCGTCTTTAGAAGGTCGGCGATATGAGGGTTAGATAGAGCGTTCCTAACTTCATCTAAAGTTATAGCCAACGTCGTTTGGTTTAGTTTATGGCTTAACTGCGGTGCTGTGATGTTAGAAGCTCCTATAACGCTCTTATCCTCCCTTAGACCCCACAAGTATCCCATAAGCTTCCTAATGAGCGTTTTACCGACGTGGGGAGTGCCAAAGTTAAAGAGTATCTTATTTTCCCTTCCATATTGCTTACGGATAAGGCCTAACGGTGCTTGAATATCAAAGTATAGGTTAGCTAAAGCCCTGTCGCTAAAGTGATAGAACTCTAAGAGTTCCTCCAACTTCTTAAAAGCCTCTTTGGTCTTTTCTATGTTCACAGGTGGGAGGTTAAGCCGGAACTTGGGGCTTTCAAAGAACTTAAGTTCTCCCTCGACTTCAAAGAAACCGGTAGCCGGTGCCTTAATCTCGACTTCTGCCAAGCCCTTAATTACGAAAGCCTCAACAATAGAGCTAATAGCTCCCTTAAGCTTATACGGATTTCTAACACCGGCCTTAGTCAATAAGTCCCTCGAAACCTCTTCTATAGTGGCCTCCGTGTAGGTCAAAGTATCCTTAGTTACCGGGTGCTCAAAGACGATATTATAATAACGGTCTATGTCCTCGCTCGGATTAATCAAAACTCTAAGCTCCTTGATGTAATAGCCTAAAATATACTCCTTTTCCCATACTATTATTTCGTCGTTCCCTACCCTAACCCTCTTCCTCGTGAGGTAGAGAATACCTCGCTTAGGGTCATTGGCGTAGTAAGTAGAACCCACTTTGACAGGTATGGTTATAGTCCTCTCCACGTCCACCTTAAGGAGGTTAGAGAGTTCACTAAGAACATTAAGCCCTTCATCGTGGGCGTCTTCCTCTGAAAAGCCCTTAGACCTAAGGACTTTCTCTATAATCTCCCTAAGACCTTCCTTGCCCTTCACAGGTGAAGATTTAGCCCTAAGCCTCCCTTCTATGAACCCCTTAGAGATGCTAAGGTTGTAGCGTTGCAGGAGGTTGTTAAGGTAGTCTGCTAACTTATCTGTGAGGTCCTCACCGTAGTGGGCCTTAAGCTCCTCTAAACCAAAGACCTTACCATAGCTGTAAAAGAGAGCTTCTAACCTCCTCTCTACCTCCTCCTTAGTCTTAGCATCAGGTTGCAGGTCGTTCTCGACGAAAGTTAAGACAATATCAACGGCGTTAAAGATGTCCACTTTAGCCTTAGCCAAATACCCAGAGAGGTAAAGTGTGAGGTCTTGACGGGTGCCGGGAACATAGTAAGGCCCAAGAAGATTATACACCTCCACAGAGGGGAGGGTCTTAAACTCCTTTGGGGCCTTAACGCCACCCCTAACCTCTCTGATAGGCTCATTAGTAGCCGTAGTTTCCACTTCAACGGCCTTAGCGGTGGGGTTAATGTCCTCTGGAATAGGAACCCCAAAAGCTTCGTTGAGAGCAGTATAGACGGCTAAAAGCTCCTCTCCGTCCAATTCCGCAATACCTACTGCCGGGTGGTTGCTAAAGGAATATCGCCGGCCACTTGGGTGAATACTTGGGGGTAAAACCGTGAAGTGCTTACTATCACCCCTAACCTCTACCACGCCAGGCACCTTAGCATAGGGGAGTTCCCGGAAAGTCCTAAAGTAGAGGTGGTAACCCTTCCCCGTCTTGACTATCCACGTCTCATTTTCCAACTTAGTGGCAACGTTGGGATTTATCCTATCTAAGATATCCATAAACGTCTTATAGGCCTCTACGCTCTCAAAATCTAAAATAATCAAGTTACTGCTAACCTTTCCCGCTAAAGTGCCTATGTTTACCTGCCTAAGCGTCTTACCCTTAAACCACTTAGAAAGCTCTTCAGGGGTTGGTCTCTTCTCCTCGTAGTCTTTCCAATTAACTATTGGGTTCTTTGCCTTCGCCTTTGCCGGAAGAGGTGTTAAGCCAACGGCATAATAGAACTTAGCCCACTCATAGAGCGAAGACTTAGGAGACGGAGCATTTATATACGGATTTAACTCATTAGTTAAATGGGGGCTGTTGTTACTGCGGAGGGGGGCCGTCCCGGAGCTAACACCTACCTCTGGTGCCTCCCTCATCTTTACCTCACCTCCTCAACCGCTTTAGAATTCTCCATAGCCTCAAGTTCGGCCTTAGTGCGGATAATCCACAATCTAAGAGCTTCTTCAACGGCAATACTCAGGGCACCCCTACGAAGGCCATACCTCTTAGCTACCAACTCCCTAAACTCCTGCTCCACTTCATCACTTATGGAAACCATCATCTTCCCCAT
>NZ_CP040846.1:2100000-2226336 GCF_006274605.1 Thermococcus indicus | reverse complement strand
GGGTTTCACCCCTGCGTTTGACTTCGGCCTGTCTGCTTATTCCTCCAATCCCTGGGTATAAAAGCTTTTGCGTAAATATGCAAATTTTCCTGCATAGGTATGGGGCATATGTGGGTAATTCGCGGAACCGTTCGACCCCAGAAACCGTTAAAAGCCGGCCGTGCTATCCTTGGAGAGGTGATAAAATGCCGGCGAGAGAGATGAGGATGGAGATGTTCCTTAGGGCCCTGCTGAAGAGGGACTTTTCCAGGGCCAAGGGGCACCTGGAGAAGCTCCAGAAGATGGCCGGTCCCGATGAGTGGGGCAGGGGCTACGGCAAGGCCATAAACGGCTTCATGAGCGCCATAAAGGACAACGACCCCAACTCCCTCATAGTCCAGCTCATCGGTGAGCACGACAGGGAGAAGGCGGAGAAGCTCCTCGAGCACTTCCAGGGGATACTCGAGCATGAGTTCAGGGACGAGTACGAGAAGGGCTACTACACCGCCTGGGTCGAGTTCCTCAAAGCTTACCTCTCCCAGAAGACGCTCTCATGAGGTGCTCCCATGGGAAAGGAAGAACTCATGCGGAAGCTTGGAGAGCGCATAAGGAACTGCCAGAAATGCCCTCTCGGGGGCCTTAGAACCAACGCCGTTCCCGGTTCCGGGAGCTATGACGCCAAGGTGATGTTCGTCGGGGAAGCGCCGGGCTACTGGGAGGATCAGAAGGGGCTCCCCTTCGTCGGAAGGGCAGGGAAGGTACTCGACGAGCTCCTGGCTGAGATAGGTCTCACCAGGGATGAGGTTTACATAACCAACATAGTCAAGTGCAGGCCTCCAGAGAACAGGGACCCGACGGAGGATGAGATAAAGGCCTGCTCCCCATACCTCGACAGGCAGATAGACATCATCCGACCCAGGGTTATAGTTCCGCTCGGCAGGCACTCCATGAGGTACATCCTGGAGAAGTTCGGCTTTGAGCCGGAGCCCATAAGCAAGATACACGGAAAAACCTTCGAGGCCCACACGCTCTTCGGGAAGATAATCATAATGCCGATGTATCACCCTGCCGCCGCGCTCTACCGGCCGCCCATAAAGGAAGAGCTCAGAAAGGACTTTCTCAGGCTCGGGGAGCTCATCGGTTCCTCACTATGAACCTTCCTTCACCTTTCAATTACTATTCCGAGTGAACGGGAAACATCTGGCTTTTTTAAGGTCCCATTTGAACCGACCTGAAGCTTTTCTGGGAAAGGTTTTTATTGGTGTGGTGCTCATTAATGTACTTGAAAGTATCTAATAATGCAGGAAATCAGAAATGTTCACTAAAGTGGTCGTGTAATATCATGAATCTGCGTGGCAGTTCAGCAGTATTTTCGAGGAACCGACGATATGTCAAAAATATTCCAGGAAAATTTATATATCGCCGATATTTATGGGTTTGAAACCCGTTGGAGGTGAAACCGTGTCGGACTTTGGGATACTGTCTCTGCTGCCACCCCTGGTGGCTATTATCCTGGCGATATGGACGAAGAGGGTTATCCTGGCGCTGTTTGCAGGTGTCTGGATTGGAGGTGTAATGGTCTCCGGCTGGAACCCGGTGACGGGAACCACCCAGACCCTCGACTGGATAGTCGGCAACGCCATCGATGACTGGAACGTCAAGATACTCCTCTTTGACTTCCTCATCGGTGCGGGCGTGGGACTCATATACAAGTCGGGAGGAGCGATGGCGATAGGCCGCGCCCTGGCGAGCAAAGTGCGCAGCAGCCGCGGTGCCGCGATGATGGGATGGCTTCTCGGTGTGCTAATATTCTTCGACGACTACACCAACACCATCATCGTCGGTAACACCATGAGGCCCATCACCGACAGGACCCGCGTTTCCCGTGAGATGCTCGCCTACATAGACGACTCAACCGCTGCACCCGTTGCGGGACTGGCTCTGGTCTCGACCTGGATAGGCTACGAGGTCGGCCTCATCGGCGACGCCTTCAAGGACCTCAACGTTGACTACGGCGCCTACGTCGCCTGGATGCACAGCGTTCCCTTCAGGTTCTACTCGATACTGGCGATAATACTGGTCTTCATCGTGGCCTTCACCCACAGGCACTACGGGCCGATGCTCCACGCAGAGTACCGCGCCAGGACCGAGGGCAAGGTTCTCCGCGACGGTGCGAAACCGCTCATGACAACCGAGGTTGACCTCGGCATGCCGAAGGAGGACGGCAGCGTTCACATATTCATCTGGCCGATACTGACGCTGATCTTCATCACGCTCTACGGTATGTGGTACACCGGCGGTGGAAGCGCCGCCTACGCCGAGGGCGGCCTCATGGAGGTCCTTGGAAACTCCGACTCCGCCTTGGCGCTTCTCTGGGGTTCCTTCGCCATGGTCGTAGTTGCTTTCTTCCTCGTCCTGGTCATGAAGCGCATGACCATCGAGGAGGCCGAGGACGCCATCGTCCGCGGCATGAAGCAGATGGTCATAGCCAACACGATACTGCTCCTGGCCTGGAGCATCAAGAGCGCCACCGACGCCGTCGGAACCGCCCCGTACATCGTCGACCTCGCCAAGAGCGCAGGCGTCACCGGCAGCTGGGTGCCGCTGATAGTGTTCCTCATCGCTATGTTCATCTCCTTCACCACTGGAACGAGCTGGGGAACCTTCAGCATCATGCTGCCCATCGCCATACCGCTCGCCTACGGCGTCACCGGCTACGTCGGCCCCGAGGTCTTCGCCGCAATCGGAGCCGTCTTCGCCGGCGGTATCTTCGGCGACCACTGCTCACCGATCAGCGACACGACCATCATGAGTTCGATGTTCTCCGGTTCGGACCACATAGACCACGTCACAACGCAGGTGCCGTACGCGGTAACCGCATCGGGCGTTGGAGTATTCCTCTACATACTCTTTGGCCTCGGTGTCCACAGCTGGGCAGTACTCCTGCCGCTTGGCCTGATCCTCCTTGTCGGCGCCTGGTACTTCCTCAGCGAGTGGTACGGCAAGAAGTACGGCATACCGCACGGAAAGGTTCCAGTTTATGTTGCCGAGGATTGAACCTTTCCTTTTCCCTTTTCTCGCCAGTTTTAAAAGGCCAAGGACACACTTTTCTCGGAGGTGAGAGGTTGCTCGTTAGAACCTTCGTTCCGGCTCACATAACGGCATTCTTCGTTCCAATTTTTCACGACGACCCGCTCAGGGCCGGCTCCCTCGGGGCCGGGGTGAACCTCGACAAGGGCGTCAACGTCTTCGCGAGCATAGAAACCGGCACCCTCGAGAGGCACATACACATCGCCTTCAACGGCGAGCCGGTTGATAGGGGACGGGCGATCATAAGCTACTCCGTTGCGGACGAGATAGTTCCCGATGATTTCCTCGGTGAGGTTGAAATCTGGCAGTACTTCGATTTCCCGAACGGCCACGGCTTCGGCAACAGCGCCGGCGGTGCTCTGGGAACCGCTCTGGCGCTGAGCTACGCCTTCGGGGGGACGTGGCTTAGAGCTGGTCAGACAGCCCACAGGCACGAGGTCATCAACAGGGGCGGCCTTGGGGACGTTATGGGCCAGCTCGCGGGGGGAATCGAGGTTCGCGTTAAGGCCGGCGGCCCCGGAGTTGGCGTCGTTGACAACCTATTCTTCGAGGATTACCGCGTTCTCGTCGTCCCCCTGGGGAGGCTCTCAACCAGGGAAATCCTGGACGGAGACGTCGTGAGGGCCATAGAGCGCGAGGGGAGGGGAGCCCTTGAGAGGCTCCTCCGGGAGCCGAGGCCTGAGAGAATGATGGCCCTCGCGAGAGAATTCGCTGAAAAAACTGGCCTCCTGAGCGGGGAACTCCTGGAACTTGCGAGGGAGCTGGACAGGGTAATTTCCACCCCCAGCTCCATGATAATGCTTGGTAGGGGCCTCTTTGCCTTTCTCCGCAAAGATGAGGTGGAAAATGCCAGAAACCTCCTTTCCGACCTCAACCTGCCTTACGACGTGACCGGAATCCACGAGGGAAAGCCGAAGGTTGGCAGGTGGGTCGGCTAAACCCTTTTATCCCCCTCCCCCTAACTCCTCCCTAGGTGGTGAAGATGAAATACGCCGAACTGGCCGACCTCTACAGGCGTCTGGAGAAGACGACCCTCAAGACCCTTAAGACCAGATTCGTCTCCGATTTTCTAAAGAGAACCCCCGATGAGCTCCTTGAGATAATACCGTACCTCATTCTCGGAAAGGTCTTCCCGGACTGGGACGAGAGGGAGCTTGGAGTGGGTGAGAAGCTCCTCATAAAGGCCGTCTCTATGGCTACCGGGGTTCCTGAGCGCGAGATAGAGAACTCCGTGAGGGACACCGGCGACCTCGGTGAGAGCGTTGCCCTGGCCCTGAAGAAGAAAAAGCAGAAGAGCTTCTTCTCCCAGCCGCTGACCATAAAGCGCGTTTACGACACCTTCGTGAAGATGGCCGAGGCCAGCGGGCAGGGAAGCCAGGACAGGAAGCTGAAGTACCTGGCCAACCTTTTCATGGACGCCCAGCCGGAGGAGGGCAAGTACCTCGCCAGGACTGTCCTTGGAACCATGCGCACCGGTGTTGCGGAGGGACTCATGAGGGACGCCATAGCGAGCGCCTTCGGCGTCAAGGCCGAGCTCGTGGAGAGGGCATATATGCTCACGAGCGACTTCGGCTACGTTGCGAGGGTGGCCAAGCTCGAGGGCAACGACGGCCTCTCAAGGGTCCGGATTCAGGTGGGCAAGCCCATAAGGCCGATGCTCGCTCAAAACGCGGCCAACGTGAAGGAAGCTCTGGTGGAGATGGGCGGAAAGGCGGCGTTCGAGATTAAGTACGATGGTGCCAGGGTTCAGGTCCACAAGGACGGTGACAGGGTCGTCATCTACTCCCGCCGGCTGGAGAACGTGACGAAGTCAATTCCCGAGGTTGTTGACGCCGTCCTGGAGAGCGTAAAAGCTGAAGAGGCCATCGTGGAGGGTGAACTCGTTGCCGTCGGCGAGGGTGGGAAGCCCAGGCCCTTCCAGTATGTGCTTAGGCGTTTCAGGAGAAAGTACAACATCGAGGAGATGATCGAGAAGATCCCCCTCGAGCTGAACCTCTTCGATGTCCTCTACGTTGACGGTGAGGGGCTGATAGACACACCCTTCTCCGAGCGCAGGAAGAGGCTGGAGGAGGTGGTATCTCCGGGGAAGAGGATAAGGCTGGCGGAGCAGCTGGTCACGGATAACGTCGATGAGGCGGAGACCTTTTACCAGCGCGCCCTTGAGCTCGGCCACGAGGGGCTGATGGCGAAGCGCCTGGATTCGGTTTACGAGCCCGGAAACAGGGGCAAGAAGTGGCTCAAGATAAAGCCCACGATGGAGGACCTCGACCTCGTCATAATAGGTGCGGAATGGGGCGAGGGGAGGAGGGCGCACTTCCTCGGCTCCTTCCTGGTTGCGGCCTTCGACCCGCACAGTGGAAACTTCGTCCCCGTCGGGAAGGTTGGGAGTGGTTTCACCGACGAGGATCTGGCCGAGTTCACCAGGATGCTCAAGCCGCTCATAGTCCGTGAGGAGGGCAAGTACGTCGAGATAGAACCGAAGGTCGTTATCCAGGTCACCTACCAGGAGATACAGAAGAGCCCGAAGTACGAGAGCGGCTTTGCCCTTCGCTTCCCGCGCTACGTCGCTTTAAGGGAGGACAAGAGTCCTGAGGAAGCCGACACTATCGAGCGCATAGCCCAGCTCTACGAGTTCCAGGAGAGGTTCAAGGCGAAGAGGTGATCTTGTTTTCCTCCGTTTCTTCAACATTTTCCCGCACTTCGCCCGTTTCTTCATCCTCCTTTGGAACCAGTCTCCCGACAAGCTCCGCGGCCTTCTTAGCCATAAGCTGGGTGGCCAGCAGGAAGCCCGTTGAGAGCCCGGCGAGATAGGCGATCACGCTTCCGGAGTAGCCATCAACCATGGCCAAGGAGGGAAGGTCGTAGAGGGTATGGGCCATCATCGAAAAGGCCAGCCCGGAGAAGCGCTTCCACCCGGTCTCTCCCAGCAGGAAGCCAACGGAAATGGCCGCCCAGACCGTGTGGAGCCCCATCAGCACTATCCTCACGGCCACGAGGTAGGGTTCCTGGTTCAGGGCGAAGATTCCCGCGGTGTAGAATATTCCCTCCACAACGCCCAGGAAGAGGCCCGCGCCTATGACGAGCTTCCACCTTTCCCATTCCGGAGAGCGCCCGAAGAACTTCAGGGGCAGGAGCTTCACCGACTCCTCGATTATTCCGGCCGCGAAGGCCAGGGCAATCCACGTCTTGAGGAACAGGAGGGGTGCCTCAAGGAACGAGGCTATGACGAGGCCGAGGATGCCGAAGGCGAATCCCGGAACCTTCCAGCCGCTCTCCGGGAGGGAGCGCCATCTCCGGAGGGTGTACTTGATGCTCAGAAGAACTGAGGGGCCTCCGACCACCGTTATGATCCCGAAGTAGTACTCGATGACCTTCTCCGGTGTCATGGTAGTTCCTTCACCATTCACCCTTATTAACGTTGGCACCAACTTTTTTAAATCAGGTGTAGATTTTCCTCTGGAACTGCTGAGGAATTTACACGAAGGTGTCCAAAATGGAGGCGGTAAAGGGCCAGCTCATCGAGATGTTCTTCTCCGAGGGGGCCATCCTCTTCGGCCGCTTCGTTCTCACCTCCGGCAGGGAGAGCGACTACTACATCAACGTCAAGAAGCTCTCCACCAATCCGGGGGCGCTGAGGATAATCGCGAGGCTGATGGCGGAGAAGGCCAGAGCGCTTGGCATCGAGTTCGACCGCGTCGCCGGCCCGGAACTCGGGGCCGTGCCGATAGCGACGGCCCTATCGCTGGAAACCGGAAAGCCCCTCGTCATAGTCCGCAAGAAGCCCAAGGGACACGGCACCGGAAGCCAGATCGAGGGCGAGGTAAAGCCCGGCGAGAGGATACTCCTGGTTGAGGACGTGACGACCACCGGTGGAAGCGTTCTGCGCGCGGCTGAGGTTCTGGAGAAGGCTGGGGCTGAGATAGTCGCCATAAGCGTGGTGGTCGACAGGGAAGAGGGTGCTGGTGAGAGAATAGGGGAGAAGTACCGGTTCATACCCCTGGTCACGGTCTCAGAGCTTTTTGCCCGCAGGGACTCGACCGGAGTGGAGGAATGAGATTATCGCCTCGTAGAACCGGTGGAGCATGCCTTCCTTTTTCTCCCTTCCGAATATCCACCCGTTCAGGATATCGCCGCTCTCGGCTATCGCCCGCGATGCCTTGGTGTGGGGCGCGTAGTCTAGAACCGGCCTCCCGTAGTTCGTCGCCTCGGGAACCCTGTGATCGAAGGGTATGACGCCGACCACGGGCACGTCCACGCTGTACTCGAGAAAGTCGATTATATCATCCACACTACGGGACGATTCCCGCACCTTGTTGAGTATTACGCCGACCTTGAGGCCGTACGCGTCCCCCAGCGATTTGAGCTTCACGACCTCGTTCTCGATCATTCTGTGTACAGAGTGTATCGGGCAGCGCTCTATCTCCACTATGATGAGCTGGTACTGGGCGAGCCGGAAGGTTGATATCGTATCGAAGGGTATCCCAACGGGTGAGTCTATTATGGTAACCCGGTACCGGGTTCCGATCTCCCTCACTATCTCCCTCAGTCTTTTCTGGTCGAGGTCGATGACGTCGTATAACTTGGAACTGCCGGGTAGGATATCAACTTTGGTCTTCGGGTCGTGGTAGACCGCATCGACCACCCTCATGTTCGGGTTCTTCAGAAGGGTGTGGATGTTGTACTGGGGGTTGTATATCCCGAAGTGAAAGGCGAGCTTTGGGAGGTACAGGTCGCCGTCCACGACGAGCGAGCGGTAGCCCCCTCGTGAGAAGTACGTGCTCAGGTTTGCGCTCAGTGTTGTTTTTCCCGCACCTCCCCTTCCTGTGATGACTATGGATACCATTAACTGGGCCTCCGGCTGCATTAATTCCAAAGAAAATTATTGAAAGGGGCTCAGATGTAGTCCCCTATTGTTTTGGCGCGAACCATTATGGCGGCCTTGTCTTGGCCGTAGAAGACCTCAACGAGACCGTCGGATTCCAGCTCCTTCACGGCCCTGAAGACCGCGGGTGCGGGTGTTTCAAGTTCGGCGCTCAGGCTCTGGAGGGCGACCGCCCTCTTTTTTGTGGCGAGTACCTTATACACAGCATCCTTACGCCTGCCGAACATTCGGTGGCACCGTTACTAGTTACGTTAACGAACTAAATAAACCTTCCGTGGGCATGGTTGGCAGGTATCCAAGGGCAGGTTTATAAAGCGTATCGGGGAGGGGGGATTATGCGGGGAATCGTTGAGAGGCTCGACCATGAGGGACTGGGCGTTGTACGTATGGGGAAGAGGGAAATCCACGTTCCTTTCACCGCACCCGGCGACGTTGTTGAAGTGAAAAAATGGCGGAAGAAAAAACGGAAGCTAACCGCCACCGATTTTGAGGTCGTAGAGCCCTCATCCAGCAGAGTGGAACCGGTGTGTCCCAGTTTTGGGGTCTGCGGGGGATGCCTTCTTCAGCACGTCCCCTACGAGAGGCAGGTTGAGTTCAAGGCGGAGAAGCTCTCGGCACTTCTTGGTATGGACGTCGAAGTTATTCCATCACCCGTGATTTACGGTCACAGAAATCGCATCGATGTTGTCATTTCGACAAACGGTATTGGGTTCAGGAGGCGCGGCACGTGGTGGGACGCGGTTGATATCGAGTGGTGCCCCGTCTTCGGCGAATCCAGCAGGATGGTTCTCCGCTCTCTGAGGGAGTTTATAGAGGACCACGCCCCGAGTTTGTACGAGATACGGAAGAACGAGGGCTTTCTGCGCTACATCGTCATCCGCGAGGGCAAGTTCACGGGCGAGCTGATGGTTAACCTCGTCACATCGGAAGGTGAGCTCCCCGCGGAGTTCCCGGAATACTTTGACTACGCGGACTCGGTGTACTGGAGCGTGAACCGGACCCCGAGCGATGTCTCCTACGGGGAGATAGAGCGCTTCTGGCGCAGTGAGTTCATACGGGAGCGGCTCGACGACGTTACCTACCTGATCCATCCAAACAGCTTCTTCCAGACGAACAGCTACCAAGCCGTAACGCTGGTTAGGAAAGTGGCCGAACTGGTCGAGGGTGGGAAAGTCCTCGACCTCTACTCCGGCGTGGGGACCTTCGGCATCTATCTGGCCAAAAGGGGGTTCTCCGTTGAGGGAATCGAGGTAAATCCCTTCGCGGTGGAGATGGCGAACAGAACCGCCGAGCTCAACGGCGTTGACGCCGCGTTCAGGGTCGGCCAGGATCGGGACGTCGAAAATCTTTCGGAATATGATACAGTAATAGTTGATCCGCCAAGGGCGGGATTGCATCCCAAACTGATAAGGAAAATCTTAAAAGACAAACCGCAAAGCATCGTTTACGTCTCCTGCAATCCAAAGACCCTCAGGGCCAATCTCGACGAACTGGCAGGGGTTTACTCGCTAGAGACCGCGGTGGGGATTGACATGTTCCCGCACACGCCCCACGTGGAGACGGTTGTCAAACTTAAACTTGGGGTTTAATTTTAGAACCCCTGGGTTCAAAAACTTAATATACTTGGTCTGCATAGAGGTAAATAGAGGTGATGAAAATGCTTGACGAGAGAGATAACATCATAATCGAGATGCTCACCAAGGACGCCCGCACTCCGTTCACGGAGATAGCGAAGGTCCTTGGCATAAGTGAGACCGCCGTAAGGAAGCGCGTAAAGGCCCTGGAGGAGGCGGGGGTTATAAAGCAGTACACCGTCGTCGTTGACCCGTCAAAACTGGGCTACAACCTGGTCAGCCTCACGGGCGTTGACACGCTGCCGGAGAAGATATTTGACGTTGCCGAGAAGCTCAAGGAGTTCGATTTCGTGAGGGAGGTGTACCTGACCAGCGGTGACCACATGATAATGGCCGAGGTCTGGGCCAGGGATGGGGAGGACCTGTCCGACATAATCTCCAACAAGATAGGCAGGCTTGATGGCGTCACCAAGGTCTGCCCCGCGATAATCCTGGAGAAGCTGAAGTGACTTTTTCTTTTTCAGACCCCTGTAGGGGCCCGGACTCGGATGACTGTATCCCCGTGGTGCGTTTCTGGTTTTATACTTTTGGAGAATAACTTCGATTGATCTCGGGGTTAAGTTTATTAGCTGTACTTTTGTAGTTTGTGTTCGAAGTTCATCCCGTGGTATGGATCGTACTGGAGGAGATAACATGGGTCACTTAGGAAAGGCGGGCTTCGTCCTGTTAATACTCCTCGGCAGTATTTTCGCGGTTCCGGCTGCCCCTGTTCTCGCCGGCGGTTCTGAAAGTGGCTCTCAGGGGAGTACGGATTACGCTCTGGACATAGCGTTTGTCATAGACACCACAGGAAGCATGTGGGACGACATAGATGCCGTTAAGAGAAACGTCACCCGGCTGGTCGATGAGATACAGTATTACTTCCCCGATGCCAGGTTCTCGCTTGTGGATTTCCGCGACTGGCCCGAGTCGTCCTTTGACACAGAAGATTGGCCAGGGAAGATAGTGCTGCCCTTCACTTACAACACTGAAGATTTTATCTTCGCCGTCAATAACCTCTCCGCGTGGGGTGGTGGTGACTGGCCGGAGTCGCATATCTATGCACTTTCTCTGGCCATAAACAACCTCACCTGGCGTAAAAACGTTTACAAGGCCATTATCCTCATAACAGACGCCCCGCCCCATGATCCCGAGATAGACGGTACCGTTGACCGTTCCAATTTGACGTACAGGGATATCATCGCAATGGCCAACGAGAATGATGTACATATATACAGTGTCCTCTGCGCCGGTTACTGGGGGGAGGAGTCCCACTACATATGGGAGAACGTTTCTACCTCGACCGGTGGCAGGTACGCGTACCTCTCAGATACCTCTTCAATAGTCGGGTGGATACTCGATGCCGTTGAAGGCGCCAGCCTGGACCTCTCCAACACCCGCCTTTCGATAGGTACTGACAAAAAGGTCTACGATCCCAACGAGACCATTGAAATCACCGTCAACGTTTACGATGCCGATGGACGGTGCCAGTACCCGCTGAGGGAGAGGTACTTCAGCGTCATGTTCAACGGTACGTACGCTCCCATTGATGATTTTGCCGTTGTTTCCCCGTGTGAGGCCAAGCTCTACGTGACCGCTCCCTCTGAAAGCGGCGTCTATAACCTCACCGTACGCGCCCGCACCTCAGTGGGGTGGTGGCCTAAGAGTCTGTCGATTACCGTCAGGAATCCCAACGTGGACGTGGAGATGTCCGCAGGATGGGTGTCCCTCACGGGTCCAACTGTGGACGAAGGGACCGGGATATATTTTGCCGACTACTTCACCGGGACAATGCT
This sequence comes from Thermococcus indicus, assembly GCF_006274605.1. Taxonomy (NCBI): domain Archaea; kingdom Methanobacteriati; phylum Methanobacteriota; class Thermococci; order Thermococcales; family Thermococcaceae; genus Thermococcus; species Thermococcus indicus. The sequence continues at coordinate 2,214,976 of NZ_CP040846.1, read as the reverse complement.
GCTGGTGAACTACGGATACCGTGCCATCGCGGATGACTATCCTGTCGAGGATAACCTGACCGTCGTTCTTATCGGGGTTTCCGAGGATGGCAGTGAGACCAAGCTCGCGGAGAAGAGAGTACACCTGAGGTCCGATCTGAACGGCTACTTCAGTGGGCGTATAGACCTTGGGTACATAGACAGGGGTTCCAAATACTGGGTGTACTACGTGGTTGTTTCCTCTGACCTGGCTGACAGCGCTGGAAAGGCCTACCAGAGGTACTACATGGTTTACTCATCCCCAGTTTACATATCCACGCAGTGGAGTGGCTCCAAGCTTGTGGATGTTTCGGTGAAACCGTTCGCATCGACTCCTGAGCAGGTTGTGAGTGATTTCGTGGTTGTGAATCCCGGGATGGCCCCGGTGGACAGGGTCTTTATCGTGAACACCAGATACTTTACAAAGTACCTCGACAAGGCACTGGCTGAAATACCAGATTCGGGTAGGGTGTACACGGATTACATCACCGGAATGGCCATGCCCGCGTGGATTAAACTGGCGCGCGATTCCATCAAGGAGGGCTACTCTGTGGCCTTCACGAATAACGATGATGACATTGACTCAGTCCACAAAACGTACCTCCTCTTCAACACCTTCCGCCCCCAGAACGTTGTGTTCGTTGGGCCGTATCCCACTGAGGAGGCGGTTTTCCAGGGGATACGCGCCACAAAGGAATATGAAAACCGGTACGGTAACCATCCAGTACGCCTGTCGTACTCCGATGTCCTCAACGGGTTCGATCTATCCGACGGGAATTTGATTGAGTACTCCGACGACTCAGGGCTCCGCGGGCTTGAGTACGCCAAGCCGTTCCTTGTTAAGAAGAGCGGCTACGACACCGTAAAATACCCCGTGATTGATAACGAGAGTCCTTACGTGGTGGTATCTCCGAAGGGATACGTGCCGCTTGTGCTGTCCACCACATACCACTCCAGGCCCGGTGCGGCGGAGATTTTCACCGGCCTCCCCCTACACCAGAGGTATATCGGTACGATTGAGTTTGACATTGGTCAGATAATCCTTAATGCCCTTAGCGGTGGCGGTCTCTGGTGGGTCGAGTACCTGGCCTCTCTAAATGCGGCCCTCTCCACGGATGGGGCGATTGATGTCAGTGCCCGTCTTGGAATCGAAGATGCACTGTGGGCAAAATTCGCTGTGGGCATCGGCAGCGATGGCTACCTGAAGGTTCGGTTGAACATGGGCCTCCATGGAAAACTGTTCGCTTGGGAAGTACACAAGGAATTTAGCTGGACTCCGCTCTCAATAAAGGTTCGTCCCTCAAACGGTGATCTGGCCCAGGCGCTTAAGTATATGGAGGAGACCAAGTATCTTCGCAGGAACCATGTCAGGGATGTCATCGAGGATACCCTGGAATCCGTTTCAATTCTGGGCTTCAACTTAATCGACGCCTCTCTGTGGATAGTCAATCAAGTAACTTCGCTGGGCCTTGCGAGAGAGGATATAGTGGACATGCTGAGTTCTATGTACAACCTCGTCGATGAGGCACTTCTCAGGGTCGACTACGCCTTGGTCGGTGTAATGTACTCCTCCGAGTATCTCGAGAACGCGCTTGTGGGTTCGGACGCCACCACCATGCTACCCATGTACGCGCTCGAACCCGCCTCCGCCCACACCCTCATGCGCCAGATATCGGAGGATATAGCCTCGGGCAAGGGTGACACGATTCCTAGGACTATCGATATTGCCAGGGAGGACTACATCGTCCGTGCCGGTTCGTCCGCGACGATATCCAACGTTATGAGCTGGTTGCTTGAGGGGCTGGGCGGTTCGGACGAGGAAGGTTCTGGATCCCATACCGAGATGCCCTCCGAGGATTCAAAGGAGGCCCTGCCGATATCCCTTGATATACAGTCCGACATATCCGTGATGAGTTACACCACGGCCTCGACTGATATCAACACCATAATACTGGGGAGGGACATCAGGGCGATGTCCGACGATGGGAAAATGGCAGAGATTACGAGAATCACCGGCTTTGATGCGCTTGCGGCTGAACTTCTGGGCAGTGATGTGGACGCTCCCGAGCTTGAAGGTGCCTCCCTCCTCAGGTTCATAAAAGCGTACGCTGACATCAGGGGATATCCAGCTATACTCCAGAAACTTCCGGGCGTTTCCCTGCACTACGGTATCCTCCACAACGTCCAAATTAAGAAAAGGCACGAGACCCGTCTGATACACGGATACGTGAGCTTGAGGGTTGGGGAGTTTAAGGTGACTGCCGGACGGGTGTCTAAGTTCATATCCAACATCCTGTCGGTGACTTCCAAGGTCTTCAAGCTGTGGGCCGACTTGGAGACCGCGAAATTCAACAGCAACCAGGTGTACTACATAGGCCCGCCCGGGCTGAGGACTGCCCCGTACGATGACCCTTCCCCTGTCACATCCCCCACCCCCTATCCGGGGGTTGTTCCTGTGAACGTTACCCTGAAACCGATGCCAGTAGAAACCCCATCTGGAACGTATCTGCTCATCAACACCACCTCCGTGCGGTTTGGCGGCGATCTCCCGGACAATCAGACTGAAGTGGGTCTGATAATGTACTCCCCGAGGCCAGGCGTTCCGCAGTTCCAGGGGTACAGGTTCATATTCACAATGCCCCAGAACCAGTCAATAACTGGCATATCCGTGGTCCTCTTCGATGCCGTCACTATTGAGAACGTAACTCCCGCCAGGATAGAGTACACTGTGGGCAATCTCTCCTCCCCCTATATCGTGCCCGCGGACGCCGTGTATCCGATAGTGCCGTATTCCTTCAGGACGTACAGCTCTGATGGGGTGAACTACGGGGTCGTTACAGTCTATCCCGTAAGGTTCTACGAATCGAACTCCACCGCGGTGTACTTCAGGAGCATACGCATGAACGTTACCTTTGGCGAGTACCGCCCGGTTCCGGATTACGTTGCCCTCTCGGTTCCGGAGGCAGTTGGAATGGGAGACTCCGACAGCTACAACCTCAGTGTGGTTCTTTTCAGGAGTACTTCCCTATCGGTGGACAACGTCACGGTCGGTGTGGCGTCCCTCAGGGGAATTGTTGTCCCGAACACCACCCTTGAAAGGGTGCCCCTTGGGGAGTACTCGGTCATTCCAATTTCCCTCAAATCGACGGGAACAGGGGTCGACATGCTGAACGTGACCGTCAACTACACCGTGGACGGGGCAAGGTACTCCATCAGCAGGGGTATCTTGGTCGTAGCGGTTCCGAAGGACCTGGTGGACCTGGACGTTGGGCTGGTGGATGCTCCGACAACCGTGAACTCCAGCGGGGTGTATTACGTAACTGTTGCCCTCAGAAACCTGGGCAACTACACGGCATACAACGTTCCGGTTAGGCTGGTGCTCGACGGCTCTCTCGTACTGTCCAGCAGGGTGGTCAATGAGGTGTCCCCTGGAAATCCGGTGCTCGTGAAGCTCCCTATGAATCTCTCGGGTATTGGAGGTGGGGTACACAACATAACGGCGGTCGTAAACGGCGTTCCAAACGAGGTGATACTCAGCAACAACATCGCTACCGGTGAGGTTCTGGTTGAGAGTGAAAGTACCGGAACCGTGTCGTCCGACGGTTCGGTCTACATAAACGGATACAGGGTGAACGTCGATGTTCCGAACGAGGCCAGCGTTGGTGGCAACTTCACCGTGGCGATCCATGTGGTCAAGCTGCTTCCTGTGAGCGATACGTTGAACATCGAAATTGAGACGTCGAGCAACCTTGGAGGCTCCTCACTGCTGAGAAGGATAAATGGGACCTCCAGTGTGTTCTTCGTCACTGTTCCAAAGACCGCTGGGGTCGGCGTCCTCAACGTCACTCTGGAGAGCGGTGTAAGCTCGGTACCTCTCTCGTACTATCCGCTGATCTTGGACTTCACTCTGAACCTCACCCTCTCGACTAACGTCACATCGCCGGGTAACCTCACGGAGGGAACCCCCGTCTCACTGAATGCAACCGTTACCGTGATAAACGGCAACCCCTCCTTTGCGTACCTGGACAGGACCCTTGAAGTGTACCTCCTGCTGCCGAATGGAACCGTCCACAACGTCACCGTTCCGGTGAAGTACCTGGCGTCCGAGCCCTTCAGGTACGAGGCCCTGTTCAATATCTCAGCCGCTCCAGGGGAGTACACGGTGATGGCGTTCTTTGGAGGGGACGGTACGGTTGACGTGTATTCCATGGAGACACTGGCCTTCATCGGAGGAGCCTCCTCGGCCGGCAGTACCCGCACGGACAGTGTTAATTCCGTGCTCCTGCTGTCGAAGGTGTGGACGCAGTGGTACCTGAACTACCACCGGAAGGTGAACGAGCTCGTTGAGAACGGTAACCTGTCCCGGGAGAACCCCACGGTTAAACTCGCCATAGAACTTGACCAAAATGCCACTTCCCTCATACTGGAGGCATGGGGGATCGACGATGTATCTGTGCTCGAGGGGTCCCTCTGGAGCCTCCACAGCAGGATGCCCAATGTTGCAAAGATAAGGAACGCGTACCTGATGGAAAAACGGGCCTTTGAGCTGCTGACGGAGCTCGTTCACTGATCTCCTCTGAGTTATTTTGTTTTTCCTTTTCGTTCACCTTTCTTCTCGGGATTTCCTGGTAGCCCGGTTAAAAGTTTAAATATTCCCTCTGCAAAACTATTACTATGCCGGAAATAATATCGATGGGATATTTCATCAGGGATTTAATAGTCCTCGTGGCGACGTCCATAATCGTCGTTGTCCTGCTGGCCATGGGGGGAAAAACAAAGAAAAACCTCGGATTCGGCTATTTTATCCGGGCCTTCGATTCACTCCTCCTCGCGTTTTTGCTTGTCGTGGTGGCCCAGGTGATAGGCGTCCTCCTAAGAACTACCGTACTGAACAATGACCCCACCTACTCTTGGATCCGCTCGGTCATGCTCACCGCCGGTGCCCTGTTGCTTCTCGTCTCCTCCGTCATGATATACCTGCCGTTTGCCCGCGGGGAATACATGATAGTCCCGATAGCCTCGGAACCCGTGGACTCCCTCAGGTACGGTGCGTACTGGGGGGATAGGGAGCGGGCTCACCGTATTTTTGTGGAACTCGCAAAACGCTATCGCATGCCCGGGATAGCCGTTACAAGAGATCCACCTGATATGTTCCGCAAAAAACTCGGTCTCAAGCTGATCCCGGTGATGTGGGTATCTACGGTTCAGCACGACGATGCGGTGAGCCCAACGAAGCTGGAGGTTATAATGGATAACCTCAGAAGGTTCCTTGAGATGGCCAATATTGATAAGGTGATCCTTATCGACTGTGTGGAGTACTTTATCCTTGAGAACGGGGAGGATGCGGTTCTTAAATTCATAACCAGCATAAAAGACTTCGCCACCCTCAACAGGGGACTCGTTATAGTGACCGTGGATAGGGAATCCCTGGACGAGAGGACGTTTAGCATACTAACTTCCGAGTTGAAGCCCATCTCCAATCTTGAGAAAACCCTCGCCCACTGAGCAGCTCATTACTCCTTCAATAGTTCTTTAGAATTGTCTAAAATTGGTGGGGGCACGGGGATTTGAACCCCGGTCCGCGGGTTTCTCCGGGTCAGAGCTCCAAAGGCTCATCCCCAAATCAGCAAACCCGCAAGTCCTCATACCTCTGGAGCCCGCGATGATGGACCAGGCTACACCATGCCCCCGTCCAGCTTAACCTTAGCGGGGGCGGGTTTATAAGTTTTATGATTGGCGGAAGTTTTATTAACTTTGGCTTACAAAAATATCCTGGTGATTACCATGGAGGAGCCAGTGGTTATTGGAAAGGACAAGTTCAAGATAAGCGACGACGAGACCGCCAGGAGGGAGCTCCGCATAGTCAAGGTCAGCGACGATGTGATTCAGGTTCAGGAAGAGGTGCACGGCATTATAGCCCTCGTCGGGGCGAGCTCCAGCGTCAACATCAAGAAGGAGGAGCTCAAGAACCTCATCAAGGTGGCCAGAGAGGAGTTCGGCTGGACCGACATCTGCGAGTGAGGTTCCTTTCGTTCTTACTCCCGCGCCCTTAGACTTCCCGAATTTTGACTCCTTTTTGTGTATCATCGACGGTGATATTAACGTTTTATAAGCATAAAAGTGGTTAAAGCTATCGGTGGTTGCCAATGGCAGTTGGAGAAAAGATAACCCTCAGCGTGATCAAGGCCGACATCGGCGGCTGGCCGGGGCACTCGAGGGTGCACCCGCAGCTCGTCGAGACGGCCGAGGAAGTCCTCTCAAAGGCCGTCGAGGACGGAACCATCATCGACTTCTACGTCGCCACCTGCGGAGATGACCTTCAGCTCATCATGACCCACAGGAAGGGTGTTGACAGCTCCGAGATACACGGCCTGGCCTGGAAGGCCTTCGAGGAGGCCACCAGGGTCGCCAAGGAGCTCGGCCTCTACGGTGCCGGTCAGGACCTCCTCAAGGACGCCTTCAGCGGCAACATCCGCGGAATGGGTCCGGGAATAGCCGAGATGGAGATAACCCTCAGGAAGAGCGAGCCCGTTGTCACGTTCCACATGGACAAGACCGAGCCCGGTGCGTTCAACCTGCCGATATTCAGGATGTTCGCGGACCCGTTCAACACCGCCGGCCTCGTCATCGACCCGAACATGCACATGGGCTTCCGCTTCGAGGTCTGGGACATAAAGGAGCACAAGCGCGTGATCCTTAACACGCCGGAGGAAGTCTACGATCTCCTCGCCCTCATCGGCGCCAAGAGCAGGTACGTCATCAAGCGCGTCTTCCCGAAGGAGGGGCACAAGATAGCCAAGGACGAGCCGGTCGCCGTTGTGAGCACCGAGAAGCTCTTTGAGATAGCCGGCGAGTACATAGGGAAGGACGACCCTGTAGCAATCGTCCGCGCCCAGAGCGGACTGCCGGCCCTTGGTGAGGTTCTCGAGCCCTTCGCCTTCCCGCACCTCGTCAGCGGATGGATGAGGGGTTCCCACAACGGCCCGGTCATGCCGGTCGCGATGCACCAGGCCAACCCGACGAGGTTCGACGGCCCGCCGCGCGTCGTCGCCCTCGGCTGGCAGATAAGCCCAGAAGGAAAGCTCGTCGGTCCGGTTGACCTCTTCGACGACCCGGCCTTCGACGGCGCCAGGCAGAAGGCCGTTGAGATCGCCGAGTACATGCGCAGGCACGGCCCGTTCGAGCCCCACAGGCTCCCGATGGAGGACATGGAGTACACCACCCTCCCGGGCGTCCTCAAGAGGCTCGAGGAGAGGTTCGAGAAGATCGAGTGATCTTCCGTCTTTCCCTTTCTTCTCTGGTTTCCGCAACGTTCCTCGGCCGTCCCGATTGCTAAGGTTTTTATAACCTCCCGCCCAACTTTTTTGATAGGCCCATCGGAAGCCTTAAATATTCTTCAGCCCAAAACTAACACTCGGAGTGATACACAGGGGTGGGAGTCATGAAGTTCACAGTTCTCAGGCTCAATCTGGACGAGAAGAAGGTGGAGAGTGAGGAGCTGGAGAGGGACGGGATATACGGGGTCATAGACTACGGCATAGAGGTTCACGAGAACCTTGAAACCCACAGCGTTGAACCCTACGACCCGAAGAACGTCGTTGTCATGGGTATGGGACCATTCTCGGGCTCGACCCTGCCTGGGGCCCACCGGCTCATGTTCTTCTTCCGTTCCCCCCTTTACGGAACCCTGTTCCCCTCCGCCATGGGCGGAGCGGCCTACGCCTTCAAGAACGTCGGCGTTGATTTCGTGACCTTCGAGGGCAAAGCCGAGAAGCCCGTCGTCGTTCTCCTCTACAACGACGGCGAGAGCGTAAGGGTTGAGCTCCACGAGATTGAACTCGAAAAGGTCATCGAGATATGGAGGGGCTACAAGGATGAGGAAGGCGTCTACGCGCTCACCCAGTACCTCATCGATACCTTTGGCGATAAGTTCGACTTCGAGTACCGCATAGCCGTTGTAGGCCCCGCCGCTCTGAACACCAACTACGGCGCGATATTCTCCCAGGCCCTCCGGAAGGGAGAACGCTTGGTCGGCAGCGAGGACTGGGCCGCCCGTGGAGGCTCCGGAAGCGTTTTGTTGAGGGCCCACAACGTCGTCGGAATAATCTTCGGTGGCAAGCCGAGGAAGAGGCCCTTCCCGGGCGAGGACATCGGCAACTTCAGGACCTCCAAGGCGATTGTTGAGGGCGTTCACAAGAAGCCCTACAATGAAATCATAAGCGAGAAGACCACCAAGTACCGTTTCAACCCCAAGCTCAACACCGGCGGAACCTTCGGCGGAAACTACCCGGCCGAGGGCGACTTCGTCCCGATTCTCAACTGGCAGATGCCGTACATTCCGAAGGAGGAGCGCATAAGGATTCACGAGAACATAATGAAGCACTACTGGGAGCCCTTCAACGAGGAGGCCATAAAGCCCAAGAACTGGACGACCTGCGGCGAGCCGTGTCCGGTGGTCTGTAAGAAGTACCGCCGCGGCCACCACGTTGAGTACGAACCCTACGAGGCCAACGGCCCGCTGAGCGGAAGCATAAGCCTGAGGGCCAGCGACATAAGCGTCCACGCGGCAGACGCGATGGGCTTCGACGCGATAGAGTTCGGCGGAACGGCCGCCTGGGTTCTCGAGCTCGTCCATCGTGGTCTGCTGAAGCCGGAGGAGGTCGGTATAAGCGGAAAGCCGGAGTTCACGAAGGAGGCACTCCTCGAGCGCCCGGTCGAGGCGAGCGAGGTCAACGCTAGGCTCGTGGCCGAGCTGGCCCGCCTTGTGGCCTTCGCCGAGAACGAGATAGCCAGGATAATAGGCCTCGGCAAGAGGAAGGCGAGCGTTATCCTCGACGAGAGGTTCAAGGACAGGCTGAAGTACGGTGAGAGCTTCAAGGACTACGGTGTCTTCGTTCCGCTCGGCGAGGACGGCGAGATGACGCCGACGATGTACTGGGCGATAGGCAACTACATACCGCTCCCGATTCAGGGTCGCTACTGGACGTTCTACCAGTTCGGCGTTTTCCTCGAGCCCGAGGAGCTGGCCCAGAAGATAATCGCGAGCGCCCTCTGGGAGTTCTGGTACGACAACGTCGGCTGGTGCCGCTTCCACCGCGGCTGGATGAAGCCCGTCCTTAAGGCGCTTTTCATGGACGCCTACGGAGAGAACGTTGACATGGAGGAGCACGCCAGGAAGCAGCTCAAGAGGCTCATCGAGTACGCGAGGAAGGCCGGCTATGCCCCTGCATTCTGGGACAGCATGCGCGTGATAGACCTCGTTTCAGCTGGAAGCGAGGAGTTCGGCAACGAGCGCTGGGCGGAGAAGTTCAGAATTGACAAGGTCGGCACCGCCAAGGAGTACCTTGAGATGGTCCTGGAAGCTTACAGCGAGATTCTGGGAGTGGAGTGGAGGCTGTGAGTTTTTTCTTCCTTTTAGGAACAACCCTTATATTCTCCTCTTCCCTCAGGTTTTCAGGTGAGAAAAATGAGGGCGGTTGTAATAGGCTCCGGAATCGGCGGCCTTCTGACGGCCTCTTTCTTAGCTAAAAATGGTTACGATGTCATAGTCCTCGAAAAGGCCCCCTACGTCGGTGGGCGCTTCACGAACCTAAACTACAGGGGCTTCGGCCTCTCCACCGGTGCTTTCCATATGCTGCCCCACGGCGAGGACGGGCCTTTGGCTCACCTCCTCGGACTCCTCAACGCGGACGTTCAAATCGTGAACTCGGATCCAAAGGGCATGATGTTCTACGAGGGCAGAACCTTCCACTACCGTGAGGGCTGGAAGTATCTGGGCCTCCGCGAGAAGGCCAGGGCTATGAAACTCCTGGCCGATATAAAGAGGAACAAACTGCCGGCCGGAGAAGAGGCCGAGATGAGCGGCCGCGAGTGGATCAGGGAAAAGATAGGCGACAACGAGTTCGTTGACTTGTTCATCAAGAGCTTCCTCGGCTGGGCCGACAGCGTCCTGGACGTTCCCGCCGGAGAACTGGCGAGGGAGATAAAGGCGGCTTTGAGATGGGGCGGGCCCGGGCTTGTTAAGGGTGGCTGCAAGTCGATTCCCGAGGCGTTGAGTTCGATAATCCTTGGCAACGGTGGAAGGATACTCACGAGGAAGCGCGCCGTCGAAATCGACACCGATGTCAAGAAGGTCATCACTGCCGACGGCGACGAGCTCTCCTACGATATCCTCATATCCAACGTCGGAATAAAGGAGACCGTGGGGCTGATCGGCAGGGAGAACTTCGACCGCGAGTACCTCAGGCGCGTTGATTCGCTGAGGCCGAGCGAGGGCATAAAGTACAACGTGGCACTGAAGGGTGGGCCTAGGATAGGCAACACCGTCGTCTTCACCCTCGACACCGAGAGGATAAACGGCTACAACGAGCCGTCATCTCTGAGTCCTGAGCTAGCCAAGGAAGGCCACACCCTGATAATGCTCCACCACGCTTTACAGAGCAGAAACGTCAAGGCCGAGCAGAGGAAGGGGGTAGAGGACATCTACAAAATCTTCCCGAACCTCGACGGGGAAGGGGAGATTCTGCTCGTTCAGACCTACCTCGACGGGAACCCCGTGAACAGAGTTGCCAGCGGGCAGGTCGTCGAGGACTTCCCGATCGAGGGAATTTACGTGGTCGGCGACGCCTACAAGCCGCCAGGGGGAATAGAGGTTGAGGGCATAGCCCTCGGCGTCATGAGGACTCTTGAGAGGCTCGGACTGGGAAACTTCTCGGACTGGTACCTCTGAGGGAGGCGCCCTTCTGGGCCCGCTGTTCTTTACCTTTGCCAACTTATTTTCTCGCCCCCCGAACCTTTTTCCAGTGAACAGCCCTGGCTCCTAACGAACGTTTTTATCCTCCCCCGCGTATCTATCCATCCCGGAGGTGATGCTCATGAAGAGGGTTGTAATAGCCTTGGGCGGTAACGCTATTCTCCAGCGAGGCCAGAAGGGAACCTACGAGGAGCAGATGGCCAACGTCATGAAGACGGCCAAGCAGATAGTGGATATAATCCTGGACGGCGACTACGAGGTTGTAATCACCCACGGAAACGGTCCCCAGGTCGGTGCCTTGCTCCTCCACATGGACGCCGGTCAGGCCACCCACGGCATCCCGGCCCAGCCGATGGACGTTGCCGGTGCGATGACCCAGGGGCAGATAGGGTACATGATACAGCAGGCGATAAGGAACGAGCTGAGGAAGCGCGGGATAGACAGGCCTGTGGCAACGATAGTCACCCAGACCATCGTGGACAAGAACGACCCCGCCTTCCAGCACCCGAGCAAGCCGGTTGGTCCATTCTACGACGAGGAAACTGCGAAGAAGCTCGCGGAGGAGAAGGGCTGGGTCGTCGTGGAGGACTCCGGCAGGGGCTGGAGGCGGGTTGTGCCGAGCCCTGATCCAAAGGGCCACGTTGAGGCGGAGATCATCCAGGACCTCGTTGAGAAGGGCTTCATAGTGATCACCAGCGGCGGCGGTGGGGTCCCCGTCATCGAGGAGAACGGTCAGCTCAGGGGCGTCGAGGCGGTTATAGACAAGGATCTGGCAGGCGAGAGGCTCGCGGAGGAGGTCAAAGCGGACGTATTCATGATCCTGACCGACGTGAACGGCGCGGCGGTGAACTTCGGCAAACCCGACGAGCGCTGGCTCGGGGAGGTCACCGTCGGGGAGCTCAGGAAGTACTACGAGGAGGGCCACTTCAAGAAGGGTAGCATGGGTCCGAAGGTTCTGGCCGCGATAAGGTTCGTCGAGTGGGGCGGCGAGAGGGCGGTTATAGCGGCGCTCGACAGGGCCGTTGAGGCCCTCGAAGGAAAGACCGGAACGCAGGTCATAAAGGGCTGAACCAAATTCTATAAATATCTCCTCTCCCCTCTTTCTTCGGTGATAACATGGGCGAGGCCGCTACCGGATTCTTCGGTTCGCTGCTGTGGTGGCTGTTCTTCATGTACATCCTGCTGTGGCCTCAGATGCAGTACCGGAGCCTGCAGCTGGCCAGGGCGAGGCTGCTCAAGAGGCTCTCGGAAACGCGAAAATCAACGGTAATAACCATGATCCACCGGCAGGAGAGCATAGGACTCTTCGGAATACCGTTCTACAAGTTCATAAGCGTCGAGGACAGCGAGGAGGTTCTCAGGGCCATCCGCTCGGCTCCCAAGGACAGGCCGATAGACCTGATAATTCACACCCCGGGAGGCCTCGTACTTGCCGCGACGCAGATAGCGAAAGCGCTCCACGACCATCCAGCCGAAACACGCGTCATAGTCCCCCACTACGCCATGAGCGGCGGGACGCTGATAGCCCTCGCCGCGGACAGGATAATAATGGACCCCCACGCGGTTTTGGGACCGGTTGACCCGCAACTCGGCCAGTACCCTGCCCCGAGCATCGTCAGGGCAGTTGAGAAGAAGGGCGTTGACAAGGTGGACGACCAGACCCTCATCCTGGCGGACGTGGCGGAGAAGGCCATCAACCAGGTCCGGGACTTCGTTTACACCCTGCTGAAGGATCGCTACGGCGAGGAGAAGGCCCGGGAGCTTGCCCGGGTGCTCACCGAGGGAAGGTGGACGCACGACTACCCGATCACATACGAGCAGGCCAGGGAGCTGGGCCTTCACGTGAGCACGGACGTTCCGGAGGAGGTTTACTCCCTGATGGAGCTCTACAAGCAGCCAATGAAGCAGAGGGGCACGGTGGAGTTCATGCCGTACACGCAGGGGGGCGAGGTCGGTAAGTGAGGTCTTTCCCCTTTTGTGTTTCCATTTTTCTCCGGTTGAGGGAATTCTGGCCAAAAAGTTTTTATTTGCTCATTCCTTTTTGAGTCCAGAAATGTTTGAGCAGGTCAGCTGTTCTAAAAAGGGAGAGGGGTAAGAGCGATGCAGACGAAAGTGGACCCAGAGGAGATTAAGAGGATCAAGAGGGAGATAGAGGCCCTTGAAAAGGAGAGAAACGAGATAAGGGCCAAACTGGATGAGCTTGAAAAGGAGCTTCAAATCTGGATCCAGAAGAGGGACGAGAAGAACAACGAGGTCAAGGGGCTCCGCCAGAAGGGCAGGGAGTACAAGGCCAAGCGCGATGAAATCAACGCGCAGATACAGGAGCTGAAGAAGAACCGTGAGGAGATAAACGCGAAGCTCGACCTCCTCTACCAGGAGATACTCGAGTACCGCACCAAGAGGGACGAGTACAACCAGCTCCGCAGGCTCAAGATGCCGCCGGCGAAGATCCAGGAGAGGATAGAGAAGCTCGAATGGGAGCTCCAGACCAACCCGAACATCACGCCCGATAGGGAGAAGCAGATCGTGGATCAGATACAGGTTCTCGCCACCGAACTTGAGATACTCCAGCAGGCCGAGCGCTTCCACAAGAAGCTCGTCGAGTCCAGGAAGAAGGTCGATCAGCTCAAGAAGGCCAGGAGGAACATCAGCCTCGAGATACAGAAGCTCGCCAACCAGAGCCAGCAGTTCCACGAGCAGATGATAGCGGCGTTCAACCAGGCCGACGAGGTCAAGAAGGAGGCCGACGAGTACCACGCCAAGGTCGTTGAGCTCCGTGACAAGATCAGGGAGGTCAGGAAGGAGCTCCGCAGCATCGAGAGGAAGATAAGGGAGTACGACGAGAAGCACAAGGAGCTCATCGCCTACAGGCTCGTTGCCAGGATGCACGCCAAGAAGGACGCCAGCTTCGAGAAGGCCGTCGAGGCCCTTGAGAAGTTCAAGAAGGGCGAGAAGCTCACCCTCGACGAGCTGCTCCTCCTCCAGAGGTACAACCTTGTCTGAGGCCTGGCTATGGAAGTCATCAGGCACGAGGGGCCCGGGAGACTGGGTCTCGTCAGGGTAGGGGAGCGCTCTTTCACGACCCCGGCACTGGCAGGGGTAGACTTCACGCTCTCCCCGTTCAACTCCTTCTTCCATCCCCGGGGGCCGGAGGAGTACGACTTCAACCTTGCCCCCTCGATACCCCTCGGCTTCTACACGCCGGACGAGGTTATAGAGAAAGCTTTGGGAAGGCTCTGGAGCGTGAACTACGAGGGTTTCAACGCCTTCTACCTGCCTGCCCTGAGGAGGACCTCCCACCTGGGTGAGTTCTTCAAGATAATCGAGCGCTACAACTTCGATGCCGTCTACCTCGGCAACTCAAAGGTTCTGGTGAGGGAGTACCGCTACTTCGTGAGGATTTTAAGGGAACTCCGCGAGAGGTTCCCCAACGTCATGATAATCGCCGACCTGGAACCGTTCTTCTATCCGCTCGCCGTTTACCTCGGCGTCGATGCCTTCGACACCCGCTCTCTCAAGCTCTACGACTTCGAGGGGAAGGGCTTCACCGGGTACAGCCCATTCCTCTGGAAGAAAGAAGGCAACTCCCTCGACTTCGCCCGTGAGACGATCATACTGGTCAGGAACGCCCTGAGGGAGGGAAAGCTCCGCTACCTCGTTGAGAACTTCTTCAGCACCCAGTACCACGCGGGGATACTGAGGATAGCCGACCTTGAGCATTCCGACTACCTTGAGAAGTACACGCCGATCCAGAGGGAGACGGTTTACTTCATCAGCGACGCCTCGATTAGAAGGCCCGAGGTTAGGAGATGGCATTCGAGGGTTGCCGAGCGCTTCGTTCCTCCGAGGAACACCGAACTGGTTCTCCTCTTCCCGTGCTCGGCCAAAAAGCCCTACTCCTTCTCGAGGAGTCACACACTTTACCGGAGGGCCGTAAAGGAAGCCCTCGGTTCCGGCATCTCCAAAGTCCACGAGCTTATCCTCACCTCGCCCTTTGGCGTTGTCCCAAGGGAGTGGGAGTGGCTGGCCAAGTACGATATAGTGGTTACCGGCCACTGGAGCGAGGAGGAGATTAAGCCCGCGGCCGAACTCCTGGCGAAGACCCTTGAGAAGTACCCGAAGGACGTTCCAATCATAGCTCACCTCGACGAGGCCTACGTGGAGATAGCGAAGCTCGCGGGCGAGCTTTCCGGCAGGGAAATAATCTTTACCGAGGTAAAGAACGGCACGACGAGCAAGGAGAGTCTGAAGTCCCTCACCGAGACGCTGAGGGAGTTCAAACTTGAGGGAACCAAGGAGGACAGGACCTACCGCTACTTCGAGAACATTAGGAAGGTCTTTGACTTCTATTTCGGGCCTGGGGCGGGTGAGGCAGTTCTCCCGGATGACGGGAAAGTCAGGGGTTCCAAGATGCTTCGCCTCTTCGTTGAAAACCAGCAGACTGGAACCTTCAAGGACGGCGTGATAAGCGTCACCCCCTTCGGAATGCAGCGGGTATACGACGTCGTTGGGAGCTACTGGGTGAAGGTGGACTTCGAGCTCCGCGGCGACGTCTTCGCGGTCGGCGTTGACGAGGCCGATCCCGCAATAAGGCCGGACGACATAGTGGGCATAGTGAGGGACGGAAAGGTAATAGGCGTCGGAAAGGCAGTTTTGGCTGGAGAGGAGATGGTTAGAGCCAGGAAGGGCGTTGCGGTTAAGGTCAGGAAGAGGGCGTGAGTATGAGAAGGATTCTTGGCCTTCTCCTGGTTCTCCATGTTCTCTTCCTTTCTCTGCCATCGGGTTCCGCAGACTACCTCGGGGCAGAAAGCCTGGACTTTTACGTCGTCGCTACCTACGGGGACGCGGCGGTGCTGTCGCTTGAATACACCACATACTCGCCCTCCATGAGCGGCGCACTCGTGCCGGATACCTGCTGCGTTTACTACAACTTCTACATAAACTCCAGCGGGGCGTATTTCATGGGCGGGTCCTGGGAGGCCCCGGTGGTTTACCAGTACAGGGGGTTCTACTACCTATTTGTGGCCACTATGGACGGCTCGGTCAGGGTTTACCGCATGGGGCGGGACTGCTTTGAGCCGGTCACCGTGGTGAAGTCGAACACCGGTGAGGAACCCAACTTCGCCGTTGCGGTCCCGTACCTGGTGGTCCAGACCGGGAAGAACGAGCTGGTCGCGGTTAACGTCGCCAGGAACGTTACCCTTGGAACCATTGACGTGGAGAACGTCGAAAACGGGACTTACTTCAAGGGCGTGACGGTTGTTAAGGGGAGCGGTAACATCAAGCTGGTGGGGGACTCGCCTGAGAAACCGCCCGGGGCCATGCCCCTCCAGGTCTCCGGCGACACCCTCAGCATTCCCGAGGAAAACGTTAAGCTCCCGCTGAAGTCCGTGGAGAAATACCTGTGGGCGCGTGAAGAGGCGGCTTATCTCAGGGTGTACAGGCTTGAGAACGTCCTCCTTCTGGTGCCGCCCGGTTTCACCCACTACTTCGCGCCGGACGCCAACTCCACTGGAGAACTGCTGGAGTTCGGCAACGAGAGCGTTGCGGTCAGCGGCGGGGGAGACGTTTATGTCCTGTACTACGACGGAAATTTGAGGCCCCTCCTCCTCGGAGAACCAACTGAGGGAGGCTTTCTTGTGAAGGCTGACAACGTAACGTTCACCAAATGTGAAGTGCCAAAAACGTACGCCCTCGAGTTCTGGGCGGCCGTCGTTCTGCTGGCGCTGATAGGCTTCACCTGGTTCTTCATGGTTCGGCGGTGAGAAAACGCTAAAAACCCGGCGGGCGTTCTAAGAAACATGCCCAGGCACTTCAAGAGAGGCGTCAAGAGGGAGCACCACTTCCTGAAGGGTCTTGAGAAGCCGCTGGAAAGGATAGCAGCCATACCCGGGGTCAAGAAGGTAATTCCCGGCAGGATATACGCGAGTGATTCGAGGGGCTTTGAGATAAAGGTGTCGAGGGAAACTGCAACCGGTTTGAAGCTGATAGCCAAGAGCGACGGGAGCGTTCAGGAGGTTTTTCTGGTGGTTGATAAAGAGGACAGGGAGAGGGTCTGGAGGGAGGTAGAGAGGCTCTTCTGAGGGCCTGTTCGTGGATATTATACCCTCCGGGAGGAGGGAAATAATAGGCTGGGCCGTATTTTTGATCGTGATTGGTAGGGCGAGTTTTGCGTACGGTATCATGAACTTTCTCGACAGTTGGAGGTTGGCCCCCGAGCGATGTCGGAGCTCTTCTTGACTGGCACGCCATGCTGAACGGTGAATATTTAACAAGTGAGCGATGAGCTCATGTAAAAACTACCGGTACATTGTTCATACCAGCTTCATAATCGCGGGCTTGCCTTCATAATCATGGTACCCCACTACCTCAGGGTGAGAAGATACAGGGGGAGCTTTTGGCGATCGGGCTCAAAGGTTCTAAGAACGCTGAAATGTCGATTAAAGCGCAGCTCTCTACGCTTTCCTAAGCTTCAGTTGAGTATCTGTGCCTACCCTCTTTGAATAAACCCCTCTACCCTCCAGTAGCGCTCTTTTCTGAGCCCCTTCCTTTTCAGCTCCTCAAAGTGCCTCTTAGCGGTCTTGTAAAATCCATTATCGTGGAGCAGGATTCCTTCCTTCATTGCGTCGAGAACTGAAGGCGAGAGGCTCTCCATAGCCCTGAGAAACTCTGATGGAGTGTAGGCCAGTATGTCCAGGTCGAGGAACTCATCGTTCAGCTCGTAGAGCGGGCGCGTCCTCCTTAGAGGGTTCCCCTTCAGTCGCTTTGAGACCACGATAAGGTCGTAGTCGCTTGCCCTGTTGAAGTCCCCCCTCGCGCGGGAGCCGAAGAGGATTACCGTGACGTCCCCGTGGAAGTAGTCAACGAGCCTCTTAACAAAGCTCTCAAGCTCCTTCGAGATCACCGATAAGCCCCCTCACAAATTCTATAATCTCCTCCGCGTAGGATATCAGCTCTCCGGCAACGTCTTCGGAGTAGTACTCGAAGGGTGCGCCTTCTGGATAAGCGTCCGGGTAGCGAGGAGCTATGTAGTTCCTGTCGAGCTCCATCGCCATGCTAAGGATCTCCCTTGGAATGCTGAAACCCTCCGCCCGGAGCTCCCTGAGAAGGCGCGTGATTGAGTGACCGATGGGGGCGTAGCCGAGACCGCGTAACAAAGCTTTAACCGCCAGTTCCGCCGCCTGCTGGGCCTTGAAGCTGGCCCACTCATAGTAACCCTCCTCCAGATCCCTTCGGGCCGAGGAAAGGGTTCTCCCGGCCTGCTTCATCCACCGCTCGTACTCGCTCCTCTTTATCATCATAGGAAAAGATACGGCAGGCGGTATTTAACCCCTTCGCCCAGTGTTATACCATCCGGGAGGAGGGAAATGGCGATTTGTGACGATGCCTACGCGGGAACAAAAGGTAGCGTCGTGGAATACTTTATGGTTTCTTGAAAGCCCCACCCCCAATGTAAACTCAGCCTTCGAGGTCCAGCACGAGCTAGTGTCTTTCCCCTGAAGGTCACTTTGAGCGGAAGCCCCGAATTAGGAGTGTATTTCCCCTGAGCAGATAATGCTCCCCCAGGACCCAACTAAGCTGAAGTTGTGTCTTGCCAGTATCTTGAACACTTCTATTGGGAGCACTTGGTAGAGTTTCGCTATCATAACTCCCCCTTCCCCTCAAAGAACGCCTCAAGCTCCTCGTCGCTTATCTCATCGTCCGCCTCAGTGTACCCAAGCTCCCTCTTCTGGAGTTCTATCAGCCCAGGCGTGAGGAGAAGCTTTCCGTCCAGCTTCGGCACGGCGTAGTGGAGGGTTATCTCGCTGAACTCGTCGAGCTTTATCGTGGGGTTCAGCTCGTACTCTATCTCTCCCAGCCTCTTTCCCTCCGCGATGAGCTTCGCGATGATGGCGGAACCGTCTATGGAGAACTGCACGCTCCCGATGTGCCTGGCCTTCGCGCCCTCGATCTTCTCGGTTATGAACTTCTTGGTCTTCCCAGTGAACTCGAAGTCGCCGAGGATTCCACCCACGACGATTACGCTGTCTTCTTCTATATCCTCCGGCTTCAGCTCCTCCTCTGCGAAGGGGTCAAGGATTATCAGCTTCGACCTGTCAAGGGGGAACTCCGTAACACTGGCCGCTATCACACTTCCTAACTTCGCGAGTTCTTCCCTTTCGTGCGGCTCCACGTTGGTGAATATCAGCCTCTCTCCCCACCATTCGCTCGCGTGCCTGTACTCGAGCAGAACCCAGTCGCGCAGTTCCTCAAGGTGTTCTATGAGCAGGTACGGCATGAGCATCACCGGGTCGGCTTTGCCCTTTGGCCTTAAAAGCCTGCCGACTCGACTCCACACTCCTGCCCAGTTAGGGTTTTAAGCGGGAGGAGGGATTTTGGGGCATGAGCTTCAGGGAGAAGTACGCGAGGCTTGGAGAGCGCTACAACGTCCTGGAAAAGCCCCTGGACAGGTTCTTCTGCCCCCTCAGGAAGATGGCGGCCAGCTTTGCCCGCGGAAGGGTCCTTGAAATCGGCGTTGGCGTCGGGAAGATGCTCCCCTACTATTCGCAAGGGGTTGAACTCCACGCCGTTGATGCAGTTCCGGAGATGGTCGAGATAGCGAGGAAGAAGGCCAGAGAACTCGGTCTCAACGTTCAATTTTACGTGATGGACGCCGAGAACCTGGAGTTTCCGGACGGGAGCTTCGACACGGTGGTTTCCTCCTTCGTCTTCTGCACCGTTCCCAACCCTGAGAGGGCCATGAGGGAAATCCACCGCGTTCTCAAGCCCTGCGGAAGGGCGGTTTTCCTGGAGCACACGAAGAGCGATTGCCGGCTTTTGAACTGGCTGTTTCTCAGGCCCCTCGACGTTCTCCTCGGTTTTCTGCTGGAGGACAACACGCTGAGGGAGACGCACCTTTTGGCCAGAAAATACTTCGAAATCGAGCACGAGGAGAGCCACTACAGTGGAATAGTCAGGCTCATCGTGGGCAGAAAGGTATGAGTAACGTCCGCGAGAAGAAGATGGTGCGGTGGCCGGGATTTGAACCCGGGTTACCGGCTTGGGAGGCCGGTGTCCTGGACCAGGCTAGACTACCACCGCCCTGGCCCGCTATAATTAAAGCGACCCCCATTTAAAAGCTTTATTGTTCCCTTCCGAGGATTATGCCCCCCACTATCATCGCCAGCCCGACCACCGTTGCTGGGACGATTCTCTCCCCGACGACGACCGAGATGAAAAACAGGCTGAGGAATGGCACGAGGTAGGCAAGGTTCGAGGCGAAGGCCATATCGCTCTCAACGGCCCTGTACCAGAGGAGGAAGGTAACCCCCATCTCGAAGAGGCCGACGTAGATTGCCCCGGCGAGACCTCCGGCGGGGGGAACGGCGAAGTTTCCCGTTACCGCAACGGCCGCTGAGACGTAGATGAAGCCGAACAGAAAGTTCCAGAACATCTTCTCGATCAGCTTTCTCCCGTCGCGAAGGTTGAGGAGCCAGTAGCTCGCCCAGATAACGGCACTTCCAATGCCGAGGGCCACCCCAAGGGGATCGGTGAAGTTTAGGCCCCCGAGGTTCCCTTTTGTTGCCACCACGATGGCCCCCATGAAGCCGAGGAGCAGGCCAAGTACCGCCCTTGCGCCGGGCCTCTTTCCCAGGAGCGGAATAGAGAGAAGGACGAGCATCAGCGGCCAGGTGTAGTTGAGAGCCTGCGCCTCCTGGGCAGGCAGTCTGTCGTAGGCCGAGAAGAGAACGGTGTAGTACAGGAGGGGGTTTATAAGGCCGAGATAAGCGGAGCGGAGGTTTTCCTTTCTGGGGGTGAATTCTTTCGCGTAGAGCATACCAAAGAGAAGGAGCGAGGTTAGGGACGCGTAGAACAGGAGCTGGAGCGGACTCATGTAGCGCAGGGAGAGCTTGAAGGCCGAGGCAACCGTTGACCACAGGAGCACCGCGCCGACGGCGTGCTTGCTGGACATGGCTTCAACTCATTTCCGGGGCATATAAATTCAACGATTTTGGCTTTCCGAATAAAATTTGGTCCTGCCCCTGTTACCAGGTAACGCCCCCATTACCTAAAAGGTTTTTGGAAAAAGAAGAGGAAAAATCACTCCTCCCTGAAGGCCCCGTACTTCTTGGGGTCGTAGAAGGGCGGAGCAACGGTTACGGCCTTCTTGGGCTTGCCCCTTATCTCTATCTCCAGCTCAACGCCTGGCTTGGCGTACTCCTCCTTCACGAAGGCTATTCCTATGCCGATTCCGAGGAGCGGGGAGCTGGTTCCGCTGGTAACCTCGCCTATGACCTCGCCGTTGGCCAGAACCTTGTAGCCCTCCCTCGGGATGCCTTTGTCAACCATCTTGAAGTGCACCATCTTCCTGCCGAGGCCGCGCTCCCTCTGCTTGAGGAGTGCCTCCTTGCCTATGAACTCCTTATCCCAGAAGATGGCGAAGTCGAGGTTGGCCTGGAGGGGGGTAACCTCATCGATGTCGGTGCTGAGGAGCTGGAGCTCCTTGGTCTCGTTGCCGTAGAGGGTGTAGCCTGCCTCAAGCCTGAGGGTGTCGCGAGCACCGAGTCCGGCCGGCTTTATGCCGTACTTCTCTCCGGCCTCGAGGATTCTCTCCCAGACGTGGAGAGCTTTCTCCGGCTTTCCGCGCTTGCTCTCGTCCGGGTGGTAGGGGTTGGCGTCCTCGAAGTAAATCTCCCAGCCGTTCTCGCCGGTGTAGCCGCTCCTTGAGAGGAGCATCTTAATTCCGTCGAGCTCGACCTCCTTCGCCTGGAACCACCAGAGCTCGTTGATGTCGATGCCGAAGAGGTCCTTTGCGAGGTCCCTCGCCTTCGGACCCTGGATTGAGAACATGACCATGTCGTAGGTTTTGTTTTCTATCTCGAGGTCCAGCTCACCGAACTTTTCTATGCCCCTCTTTATCGCGTTGAACCATGCCTCGAGCTTCTCGAAGGCATCGCTGTCGCAGACCATCATGTAGGTGTCGTTCCCGAGGTTAAACACCAGCGTCTCGTCCTTAACCGCTCCGCGCTCGTTGAGGACGAGGGTGTAGGTTCCGCTTATGGCGGGGGGCTTTGAGATGTCGTTGGTCGTGACGTACTGGAGGAACTCAAGGGCGTCCTTTCCGCGGAAGATGAACTCCCCCATGTGGGAGACGTCGAAGATTGCGACGCCGTTTCTAACGGCGAGGTGTTCGTCCTTTATGCTGGAGTACCAGATGGGCATCTCCCAGCCCGCGAACTCCTCAACCTTCTTGGCGTGCTCCTTATGCCAGTCGAATATGTGGACCCTCTTGACCATAGCTATCACCGTTCAAACTTCAATCGAGGCGTTATAACCCTTTCCAATACATGGGCAACGATAATAAGCATCGACGTCCAAATTAATACTGGGGTGTCCGGGATGTTTGAGAAAGTGTTGTACCCGACCGACTTTTCGGATGTATCGATGCACGCCCTGCGCACCTGCATTCCCAGGCTCATTTCCATGGGTGTCAGGGAGCTGTACCTCATCCACGTCGTCGATATAACCATAGCCGAGTTCGAGGCCTTTGAACTCGAGGACGTGTATCGCGAGAGGCTGGAGGGGCTGGCTGAGGAGCTCAGGAAGGACAGTGTGAAGGTCGAGGCAATCGTGAGGATAGGAATTCCTTCGATAGAGATAGCCGAGACCGCCGAGGAGAAGGGCGCGGACCTGGTTGTCATCCCCAGCATGGGGGAGAACATATGGAGGACGATGTTCGTCGGAAGCACCGCCTCGAACCTTGCGAGGGCCACGAAGCGGCCGGTCCTGCTCCTCAAGTATGTCAAGGGGGACGGTAAATTTGAGCTGTCCGGGGACTGTTCCGAGGTCTTCAGGCGTCCGCTGGTGGCCCTGGACTTCTCAAACTGCTCTATAAAGGTTCTCAAGACAGTCCGGAAGTTTGAGGAGCTGGTGGAGAGCGGAATTCTGCTCCACTCGGTTGACTACGGCAGTATGGACGAGCTTGAGCACAACATAGAGCTGGCGAAGAAGAACCTCGAGAAGTCCGCGAGGGGACTGAGGGCAAAGTTTGAGACCGAGGTGATGGTGGGCTCGGCGAGCCAGGCGATAATTGGAACTTCACTCGCCAAGAACTCGACCCTCATAGTCATCGGCAAGAAGGGGAGGAGCTTCATCAAGGACCTGCTCCTTGGCAGCACTGCGGAGCGTGTCATAAGGGACTCAAAAGTTCCTGTGCTGCTGGTTCCGTGTGATTGACCTCAGTCTGGAACGGCTTCCACATCAGGATTCGGTAGCTACCCTGTTGCCATCATCGGTCGTTCTTTTCTCCAATTTTCGCCTTATAAACCTACTCCCTCTTGCTCTCGCCCGTCATTACCGCGGAGGCTATCATGTGTGCCAGCCGGAGGGGTTCGGGGGTTAGGCCGGTCCGGGTGGTGGCCCGGATTATCTCGACCGCGGTCTTCTCGTCCACGCCCGCAGCCTGGAAGTAGAGCTTTTCTGGTATCATCTCAACCAGCGGGGGCGCCTTTTTAAGAAGCCCAAGCCTCTCCTCCGCATCGGCGAAGTGCTTCCTGAGCGCGGCCTCCATCGCCCCGATGTCCGGTCTCTTCCGGACGACCACTATGACCGGCAGTCCCGTTTCCCTGTGGAGCCTTTCCAGGTCAACGACGTTGAAGCCGGCGTAGGTAATGCCCTTGAGGAGGATCAGTCTCAGATCTTTGAATCTGGATGAGCTGATGGCGTCTATCATGGCCTCCGTGGCGTCCTTTCCGTCGACGGTTATCCAGCGCGAGAGAACGCCAACAACCTCCCGGGAGCCCTTCATGACGACGCCTATCAGAATCGTTTTCTCCCGCTGGAGTTTGGGAGAGAAAGAGAACGTCCCATCGTCAAACCCAACGACGCGTATCTGGGGCTTGACCTTCCTTATCATGACAGCACCTTCTCGAGCCACTCCGCGTATTCATCGTTTACCTTGTCCACCTCTATCCTGGCTATCAAGGGGACCTCGTAAGGGTGCATCTCCCTGATGGCGTCCCTCAGCTCCCTCCACTTCTCGACCTCCGTCTTGAGTATGGCGCCGACTTCTTTGCCCTCTTCAATCTTCCCCTGCCACCAGTAGAACGCCCTGTGCTCCCTGAGGTTTGCGCAGGCGATGAGCTTTCTCTCAAGGAGTGCCTTCACCACCTTCTCGGCGCTCTCCCAGTCGGGGAAGGTTGTGTAAACTAGTATCATCTCCATCCTCCCACCCGTCTTAAGCTCAACGGATAAGCTTAAATCGGTTGCGGGAGTATTAAGGACGGGATGTGGTATGGAACGGGTGAGGGCGCACCTTAGAATCCACGGGCGCGTTCAGGGCGTTGGTTTTCGCTGGAGCATGCAGAGGGAGGCGAGGAAGCTCGGCGTCAGCGGGTGGGTGAGAAACCTGCCCGACGGCACCGTTGAGGCCGTTGTGGAGGGGGACGAGGAGCGGGTCGAGGCACTGATAGGATGGGCGCACCAGGGGCCGGCCCTCGCGAGGGTAACCCGTGTGGAGGTAAAATGGGAAGAACCGGAGGGGCTTGAGGGGTTCAGGGTCACCGGGTAGAGGCGAGGCGTTCCATCAGGATCCTCTTGGGGCAGTACTTGACCTCGCAGTAGTTGCAGACGTACTTCTCCTTATCCTTCTCGGGCGTGTGGAGTATGAGTTTCCTGAAGCCCTCCATCTCCTTGATCCTCACGAAGACCTCGACGGGGAGTGTTCCGTCAATGACTATGTAGAGCTTCGTCGGCTCCTCGCGGAGGTTCCTGCTGAAGACCTCCATAACGGGAACCCCGTTCTGGTGTAGGAGCCCGAGCACCTGTGAGAAACCCTGGAGGTACTTCTCCTTGTCCAGCTCTATCTCGAGAACCTCCCATCCCATCAGCGGGGCGACGTCGATGAGGCTTGGCAGCGGGTTGAGCTTCTCGAATATCAACTTGAGGGGGTAGGTCTTCTCTATGTATTCGATGGTGTGATAGACTATCTTCCTGTTGACCCCGATTATCCTGGCGAGCTCGCTTATTGGAACCTCGACGTTCCGGAGGTATATCTTACCATTCTTTACGCTGAGGCCGTTCTCGAACAGGAACTCGGCCACCTTTCTCCTGGCGGGGTAGTTCTTGAAGTAGGCCTCGAGTATGAGCATCATTTTTGTTCACCTCTTACCCATATATGAGTAGGAATGGATATTTAAATCTTTCCCCCGCGGCGCAAGGTTATTAACGGATGCCCCGTAGCTTCCACCGCAGGGGTGAGTGCGGTGGAGTTCGATGTGGTGGGGATTGGGAACCTTAACTACGACATCATAATGCTCATCGAGCGTTTTCCGGAATTTCACGAGAAGGTCAACGCGGAGGAGGCTTTCTTCGGCCTCGGCGGCGCCGCTGCGAACACCATAAGCTGGCTCGCGCACTTCGGTCTGAGAACCGGGTACATAGGCGCCGTTGGGAGGGACGAGATAGGTGAGGCGCACCTCTCGTACTTCAGAAGGATAGGCGTTGATACGGGCGGAATAAGGGTCGTCGATGCCACATCGGGTGTGGCCATAGCGATGATACGGGGGGAGGACAAGAGGATAGTGAAGTACCCCGGTGCGAACCTCCTCAAGGACATCGATTTCGACTACCTCTCCAGGGCGCGGCACGTTCACCTCTCCTCGAACCCGATGGATACAATAGAGAAGGTGGTGGAGTTCGCGAGTGAACGGGGGATAACAGTTTCCCTGGACATAGGGGAGGCCCCGCTGTCGAGGGAAATCGAGGAGAAGGTTGATTACCTAATGATGAACGAGGATGAGTACCGGAGAAAGTTCGGTTCCCTCGACCTTTCTCTCTCGGGGGCCAAAAACCTCGTGGTTACCCTGAACGGGGGAGGGGCGCTGGTCAGGGACGCCTCCGGAAACGTTCACGAAATCAGGGGGCTCAGCGCGGAGGTAGTTGATTCCACCGGTGCCGGTGACTCGTTTGACGCGGGCGTTATCTACGGTGTTCTCATCGGATGGGGCCTGGACGACGCCGCGAGGCTCGGGATGCTTCTGGCGTACCTCACCGTTCAGCAGGTTGGGGCCAGGAGCGCGGTGATGCCCCTTGAGGACGTCATAGCCGCCGCCGGGGAGGTGGGCCTCAACCTGCCCTTCGGCAGGAACTGAGCGGGCTCTTTTCCTCTCCGTGGGCGGGGCCCATTTCATAACGTTTAAATACCTGCCGATGTACTCCTTTTAAGCTTCCCCTTAAGAAACCCTTAAAAATCCGTGCCCTAAAAGTCTTAGAGGGGCCAAAAGTCCTTAGAGTGGAGGTGGCGCGCTTGGAAATCATAATCGACAACTTCAAGCCCAAGATCACCCGTCCTTTCAAGAGGAAGAACGAGTACTGGGTCAAGCTCATTCTCTCGGAGGGAGAAGAGTACATAATGAAGTTCAAGACCCCCCTGGAGGCGGAGGATGCCATATACGGCATGCTCGATGATCTTCAGGTTTACGGCGGGAAGGTAAAGCTCCAGCTCCGCGAGGGAAACGTCATAGAGCACATAGAAGTTGTGGAGCTTTACAAGCCCTCGGCGAAGGAGCTCCTCAACGAGTACTTCACAGAGTGACCCCGCATCTGATGTTCTTTTCTGTTCATTGAGGTTGGAAATATGACAAAAACCTATATATAGTCCAGCTCACATAGTTTAATATTGGACAGCTCTGTGGGCGTGAAGTCAGGGGATCGAATATTCTCTGGAGGTCGTTACTGTGGCAAGGCGGAAGAACAAGGAGCTCCTCGAACTTGCAATGGACATGGGCGGCGAGGAGGCCGTTGAGGTAATCAAAGCCCTCGAGAAGAAGAAGGAAGCCACGGACGAGGAACTTGCGGAGATAACGGAGATACGCGTTAATACTGTGAGAAAGGTTCTCTACATGCTCTACGACCAGGGGCTGGCGGAGTTCAAGCGCATCCGCGACAAGGAGACCGGCTGGTATTACTACTACTGGCGCCTTGAGACCAAGCGCCTCCCCGAGATAATTCGCTCCAAGAAGATGGCGGAGCTCAAGAAGCTCAGGGAGATGCTGGAGGAAGAGACCAGCGAGATATACTACCACTGCGGCACGCCGGGCCATCCGAAGCTTACCTTCGACGAGGCCATGGATTACCAGTTCCAGTGCCCGATATGCGGCGCGATGCTCATGCAGTACGACAACACCGAGGTCGTGGAGGAGCTCAAGAGACGCATCGAGGAGCTGGAGATTGAGCTGGGCCTCAGGAAGAAGCCCAGAAAGAAGTCCAACTGAATGGCTTTCCTTTAATGAACTTCGGGGATGGTGAGAATGGAAGAAGTGGTTATTCTGGAGAAAGTTTACGGTGACAGGAGCGGTTTTCTTAAACTCGACAGGAAGCTGAGGGCCCTTCTGGGCGACCTGGAAGTTGAGTGGAAGCTTTCCGCCGTCAAAAAGAACTGGGTGAAGGTCTCCCTTACCGGGGAGGACGAGGAGATAAGCGCGAACCTGGTGCGCGATGAGTTCGGTGAGGTTCCGTACAGGCTGAGCGCGGTTAAGGAGGGAGAGACCTACCGCGGTCGCTTTATAGACCTCGGGAAGGTTGGCTACGGCGCCTACGTTGACATCGGGATCTTCAGCCCGAGGCCGAAGGACGCCCTCCTGCCCCTCTACTACCTGAAGGAGACCTTCGGTGAGATTCCGGTCAGGGAGATGATAGGCAGGTTCGGCTGGGTTGACAACCTCCCCGTCGAGGTGACCGTTAGGGGGGTGGAGTTCGGTGCAAGGGAGGTTGAGCTGACCTTCAGCGACTCCCAGCTGAAGAGGATAAACTCCTGGCTCAACGACGGTCACGACAAGCTCTTCATAACCGGGACGGTTAGCGAGAACGTTGAGAAGGCCCTCATCCGGACCGGTCACGGCAGGGACGTGAAGCGGATTGAGGAACTCGGCCTCATGGAGACCCTCCTAATACTCAAGAAGGGCACCCAGGCGCCGGGCATAATCAAGGAGATAGGGCCGCACCTGAAGGGAACCCTCATCGGCGCGATCAAGTTCTAGGAGTGAGCCCGTGGATCAGGCGGACCGCGAGGGCTGCCAGCAGGACGAAGCAGTAGGGGAACATGGCCGGCACGAAGAGCGCCACCGGGATGTAGACCATGGTCATCAGGAGCAGAAATGCCGTCTGTCCCTTCATTCTTATGCCCTTTTCTCTTCCCGCGATCGCGTAAACCGCAGTTGCGATCGTGAGGGAGCCGTTCAGCAGGAAGTCCCTGACGTGTGCGGGTGCGTTGGGATCCATGTTTGAGGGTATGCCGCGCGGCAGTCCGAAGGCCCCGTAGAGCAGGAGGACGCCAATGCCCGTTATGAGCAGGTACGCGTAGTTTCTGAGGTGCCTCTTGGGGAAGGCTATTACAAATATCAGCGGCATCAGGGCGAGGTGGGGGTTTATCGCCACCGCCAGGAGGGTGAACAGGGACAGCACACCCGTTTGTAGGAGCGCCTTCCACTTCTCGGGCGAGAACGTCACGTTGCTCACTATCGCGAGGGCTATCATGAAACCCGCGAGGCCCAGGGCGCCGCCGCTTACCTCACGGAAGCTCTCCCTGAACATCGGGGCGACGAAGGTCAGCCCGAAGACCAGAAAGCCCAGCTCGCGGGATCTCTTCGGCGCCAGGTAGAACGCGAAGGACATTATTATGAGTATAAGGAGCCAGTGTGCAAAGATTATGTTCTCCTCGATTGGGGGCACCGTTCTGAAGACTGCTCCCATGATGGCGCTCAGGGGGGAGTCGGGGGAGCCGCCGACCGCGAACTTCAGGGCGGACGAGAGGTACGCCAGGAACCCGTCGGTGAGTCCCGGCCTTTCCGCCGTGAGGTACCAGACCAGGAAGAGGGAAGCTGCCAGGGCGTAGAACCTTCCCGCGTGGCTGTCGTCGCCGCTGAGGAGGGCCAGGAATACGATGATTATGGTGAAGGCAAGGGTCAAAAACGTGGCCACCGAGCCTCTGGGGGGGTTCCACAGTCCCTCAAATGCCCTCTCCGTGAGGTGGATGCTATCCTCCGAGCCTGTTATGAGAACGGTGCCGTTGAGGACGACGATGGAGGGGAGAAGGGAGGCGTTCGCGGGGAGTCCCGTCCGGTTCCAGACGGACGCCATGAGCCCGTTGTTGTAAACGTTGCCGACGAGAACCAGGGTGTCGTTTCCATGACGCTTGACGGTGTAGAGCTTTTCGTCCACGTAGTACGCCCAGCCCATCGCCCAGGTCTCGTTGCCCGGGACGACGGTGTAGGTGGAATTTGAGCTCAGAAACGCCTGGAACGCTTCGGGGTCTGGATAATATGCCAGTTCGCCGGCAGAAACGAGTGGAACCGCCAGCAGGAGGATGAGCGCGATTAGAACGGGAACCCTCTTCATGCTCTCCCTCCCGATGAGATACCCGGAGGTGGTTAAAAAGTTAATGCAGGGAAACCCGATAAAGAAGGAAGGGATAACGGGAGGATTACTCTGCTTTGGATTCGTCCGCCTTCATCGCTTCGAGCTTCTCGACGAGCTTGTCCACTATCTCCATGAAGGCCTTGGCGGCAACAGTGTCCTCGTAGAGGACTATGGGTATGCCAGCGTCGCTTGCCTCCCTGGCCTTGAGGTCTATGGGTATGCCGCCGAGGAAGTCAACGCCTTCCTTCTCGGCGAGCTTCTTCCCGCCGCCCTTGCCGAAGATGTCTATCTCGCCGCCGCAGTGCGGGCAGATGAGGTAGCTCATGTTCTCGACGACGGCCACGTAGGGCACTTCCATCTTCTTCATCATGTTAACCGCCTTGCCCGTGTCGAGCAAAGCGACCTCCTGCGGGGTGGTGACGATAACCGCGGCGTCGAGCTTGAGGCTCTGCGTGACGGTCAGTATCTCGTCGCCGGTTCCGGGCGGGAAGTCTATTATCATGAAGTCGAGGGAGCCCCAGTTGACGTCGCCGAGGAGCTGCTTGATGGCTTTGGTGACGAGGCTTCCGCGCCAGATTATCGGCTGGTCCTCCGGAACCAGGAAGCCCATGCTCATGACCTTTATCGGGGTCGTCTGTCCGAGGAAGTCGTTCATAGGCGGTATCATCTCGAACCTGCCGTCCTCCATCTTCTCGGCCAGAACCTCTGCCCTGTCAACGCCGAGCATCTTGGCGACGTTCGGCCCGTGTATGTCCGCGTCGAGTATTCCAACGAAGTAGCCCTTCTTTGCCAGGGCCGCGGCGAGGTTAACCGCCACGGTGCTCTTGCCGACGCCGCCCTTGCCGCTCAGGACGGCTATCTTGTACGTCCACTTCTCCTGCTTCTCGTTTATCCTCTGGGTGAGCGGGTCAGCGCCCAGTCCTCCTATGTTGAGTGTGGGAGCTTTGATCGTCATCTCATTCACCTCCGGCTTAGGTTGCCCTAAGGAGCTTAAAAGTTTTGTCCAAAAATTTGACAGTATTACTCATGTTTGGGTACTCTACAGGGGGACGACGGTGGGTATGCCCCGTATCTCTCCAATCTCAACGTCCACGCCGTAAATCTCTCTGAATAGCTTCCCGTCGAGGATCTCAAGACCTCCCTCTGCCATGACCCTGCCCTCCTTCATGAAGATGAACCTCCTCGCGAAGCGCAGCGCTAGGTTCACGTCGTGCATCACCACTATCGCGGTTCCTCCCTCCCTGGAGAACCCCCTGGCGAGTCTCATAACCTCCAGCTGGCTTCTTATGTCCAGGTTGTTCGTTGGCTCGTCCATGATGAGTATTCTGGGCTCCTGGGCGAGGGCCCGCGCTATCCCCACCTTCTGAAGCTCACCGCCGCTCAGTCTGTTCGTGGTTTTAGCTGCCAGGTTCTCTATCCCGAGCGTCCTTAGGGCCGCCATGACGGCCTCGATGTCCTTCTTTGATGGCCTCAGCCCCATGTGGGGCCTCCTCCCGAGGAGCACCGTGTCGAAGACCGTCATGAACCCTGGCTCAGTTCTCTGAGGGACGTAGGCGATGATGCGCGCGAGCTCGTTCCTTGAGTATTCCCCGAGGGGCCGTCCAAAGGCTTTCACTCCCCCGCAGTTCAGTATCCCCGCCAGGCACTTCACGAGGGTGCTCTTGCCGGCACCGTTGGGCCCGAGCACCGCCACGAACTCGCCTTCCCAGACATCTAGGTTGATCCCCCTGAGCACCTCGGAACCGTTGTACGAGAACCGCAGGTTTCTGGCGCTCAGGACGATCTTTTCGGATGACGGCTTCATCTCCTTCCCTCCATCCTCACCAGCAGGTAGATGAACGCCGGCGCGCCGAGGAAGGACGTCACTATGCCCACCGGAAGTATCATCGGCGACAGAATGAGCCTCGCGATTGTGTCCGCGGTTACAAGAAGGAGCGCCCCGGCCAGCGCCGATAGGGGAATCAGGAAGCGATAATCTCCACCCGCCACCAGCCTCACCGCGTGGGGGGCTATCAGGCCAACGAAGCCTATGACCCCGACGAAGGCAACGCTGACCGCGGTTATCAGGGCCGCGAGGAACGTGGAGACCAGCCTCACCCGCTCAACATCCACGCCAACGCTCTTCGCCACCTCGTCGCCCATGACCGCTGCGTTCAGGTCCCAGCGCTTGACGATGAAGTACCCGAGGACAGGGATGAAGGTGGCGGCCATTATGGCATCTTCCCTCCACGTGGCCCTGCCGAGGTCCCCAAAGCTCCAGTAAACCATGGCCGCGAGCTGTAGCTCGTCGGCGAAGTACTGGGCGAGGGTGGTCAGGGCCACGAACAGGGAGCCCATCGCCACTCCAGCCAGGATTATCGCCTCCGGGCTCAGTCCCTTCAGCTTCGCGAGGAGCAGTATTACCGCCGTGGCGCTTATCGCCCCCATGAAGGCGAAGAGGACGACCACGTAGGGGTTGTCAAGGGATATCCTGCCGGAGCTCTCGGCGTAGCCGGCTCCGAGAAGTATCGCGAGGGAGGCCCCGAACATCGCGCCGTGGGAAACCCCCATAGTGAAGGGCGTGGCCAGTGGGTTCCTGAGGAAGCCCTGCATGACTGCCCCGGCCACGGCCAGGGTGGCCCCCACGAGGAGGCCCGCGGCTATGCGGGGAAGCCTGACTTTCCAGACGACGAGCCCCGCGCCCCCGCTTCCTCCCCCGAGGAGCGCCTCCAGAACCTCGCGGGGTGTGAGTTCATACGAGCCGTGGGAGAGGGAGTACAGGCTAACCAGGACGGTGAGGAGAAAGAGGAAAAGGCCAATGGAGAGCTTTCTGGCGGTGTACCTCTCGTAGTCCATGGTCATCACGGCGACGTCGGTAGTGAGTGCTTCACGGTTCCGTTGGAGAGGTCTATCCTCCCGAAGCCTCCGAACTGGTCCGCCATGGTGGCGTAAACGGGCTTTCCGAGGAGGAACCTGTATATCTCGTCCGCCTTCTCCTCGGGATCAACGTCGCGGAAGCGCTCGGGATAGAGGACTTTTCCTATGAAGTAGGCATCCGCCAGGGCCGTGCCTATGTTGGTGGTGTAGAAGTTGTACGGCAGTATACCGTAAACGTTGCCCTCTTTCACTGCTCTGAGGGAGTTGTAGAAGTCGGGGTTCTTTCTGTAGTCGTCGAGGACGAGTTTTAGACCACCCTCGTCTATGAAGATGTACTCCGGCTGCCATTCGAGGAGCTTCTCCACGTCGATGGATTTGTGGCCGCTCCCCAGCTCATCGGCGACGTTCTTTGCATGTACCGCCGCAAACGGCGGATAGTTCGCCTCCGTGCTCTCTATCCCGTGGGCGCCCTTGTAGCCGATGCCCCCCACGTATACGCTCCTCGGCTCGACACCTTCTGTGCGCTTCAGGAGGTCCTCCTGTGCGGATTTGATGAAGTTTATAACCTCCTCCGCTCTCTTCTCCCTGTTGAGGATCTTCCCGGCCAGCTCGAGCGATTTGAACAGCTCATCGTTATCGAAGGTCGCCAGCTCCCCGTAGCTGAGCACGACGACCGGCACTCCAGTTTTCTCCTCTATCTCGTCCGCGGTCTTGGCATCGACGTAGGTGATGAATATCACGTCCGGTTCGAGTTTTATCAGGGCCTCGAAATCCGGCAGCTTTCCGGGACCGCCGGGGCCTATGCTGGGAAGCTCTTTAAGCTCGGGATGGGCTATGATGTACGGCCTTCCGAAGGAATACCTCTTCTCGAAGTCCTCCACCCCAACGACCATGTCGCTTGCGTTGAGGTAAACGACCAGTCTGAGCGCACCCGGCCCCGCCGCAACGACCCTTCCAACGTGAGCCGGAACCTCCACGGTCCTTCCCAGGGCATCGGTGACGGTTATGGTCCCGGTCGCGGTTTCTGACCCGCTTTTCTCCGCGGCGTTTCCGATGCACCCGCTCAGAGAGACGGTCAGCAGTATGAGGAAAACCGCGAGCAGAGGTTTCATGACTCTCCCCATGTCAGCACCCCCTTGGAGCGGTCTGGTTGATCTCCACTATGCCCTCACCGACGACCCCGGGGTACGCCTCGCCGGCGCAGCGGAGGCAGAAGGGTTCGCCGTTTATGTAAACCGCCTTCGGTTCCATGAACAGCTCGCCGCACTTCGCGCAGCGGGCGCTCTCAACTATCGGCGCCTGTTCTATGGGCGGAACCTTTACCCTCTCGATTTTGAATTCTTCCCTGGGGAGGTGGAGCATGGTTTTTGCGACCTCCTCCCACAGTCCCCACAGGCGCTTTCTCTCCTCTTCGGTCCCCCTCCTCTCCCTGACGACCCTGTTGAACAGTTCGAGGGCTTCGGGGGGATAGTGCCTCCTCAGCTTTTCCCCGTCGGCGTAAACCCTGACGCCCTCCCACGTGGAGCGCCTGACGAGTGTCATGGCGGTTTTTCCGAGGTCGATGTACACCAGCGAATTGTTTCCAAGGGTGCATCCCGTTGTCACCTGGACGCCGTCGGTGAAGCAGCTGTTGACCTCGACTATCGCGAGTATGGACTCATCGACGCTGCCCGAGTAGTCGAGCCTCCCGACCCCGAGCTCATCCATCGCTATCAGCGATGCCCTTATCCCCAGGGCGAGGTAGGGACAGACGTGGCCGTGGAACTCTCTCGCGTATTCCAGTATTCCCTCTGCGTTTCTCTCCGCCACCAACCTGTTGAGCTCAAGCATTGTATCACCAATTT
Source organism: Thermococcus indicus (assembly GCF_006274605.1). NCBI lineage: Archaea > Methanobacteriati > Methanobacteriota > Thermococci > Thermococcales > Thermococcaceae > Thermococcus > Thermococcus indicus. The sequence continues at coordinate 2,181,109 of NZ_CP040846.1, read as the reverse complement.
TAGGTCGAGTGGCACGATTTTTAACACTTTTTTGATATTAGTGTTATGAACAAAAGGTTGAATAGCCGGGCCCCCGGCAAGGGAAATCTAAACGATTCTTTCCTTCAGCTTTCCAACGTCCCCGCGGGTGTTCACGTTGAAGAAGCTCTCCCGCCATTCCTCCGGCAGTTTCTCAATATCCACGTAGCAGGCGTCGCTTTCCCGCACGGCCCTGTTTATGGCGTAGTCTCCCCCCTCGATCTTCTCTCTAAGAAGCGGGAGGAAATCCTTAGAATACGCTGCATGGAGCGGTTCGAGGTAGCCGTTTGCCCATCTCGGCACGCAGGCCGGCTTTTTTGCCTCCAGGAACATATCGATGATGAAGTCAACGAACTCGGGGATGAGGAGGGGCATGTCCCCGGCCACCACGAGGGCATCGCCGAGGCTCAGCGCGGTGTAGATGCCGCCCATCGGGCCGATCATGAGCGTATCGACGAGGACGTCGTAGCCGAACGCTCGAATCCTGTCGGCGTTCTCCCTGGATGAGATCACGACTATCCGGTCTATCTCCCTCGCCAGCTCAAGCCTCTCAATCGTATGGAGGATGAGTGGCTTCCCGTCGATTCTGACGAGGAGCTTGTCGCCCCCGAAGCGCCTGCTCCTGCCCCCCGCCAGGACCGCCGCGATCACGCCCCGCACCTCAGAACGTGTTGCTTCAAGGGTATCCTGCCTGAAAGAACCGCCGGATGATGTTGCATCTCTTTTAACGGCATCAAAATGGGGAAACAAAAGGGGAGGAGCTCACTCCTCCGGCTTCGGGAGGGTGACCTCGACGCCGATGGTCCTCCACATGGCCTTGATCTGCTCGCGCATGACGTCTATAGCTTCCGGCTGCTTGAAGAGGTGCTTGAACCTGCCCTGGAGCTTGAGGTACTCCTCTATGGGCTTCTTGAACTCTATGGCGACGACCCTTCCTCCCTCGCGCTTGACCTTGGCGCCTCCTCCCGGGGCCTGTATCTTGATGTTCCAGATGTCGCCGTTCTCGATCTCGAAGAGCGGCCAGACACCGGTCTCGATGGCGAGCCTCGCTATCTCGACACCCTTCTCGAGCGGGCTCTTCCATCCGGTCGGGCAGGTACACTGGACCTGGACGAAGGCCGGGCCGTCCACCTTGGCGGCCTTCTTCATCTTCTTGACGAAGTCGAACGGGTTGCCTATGCTGGCGGTTGCGACGTACGGAACCTGGTGGGCGGCGGCGATGAGGGCGACCCACTTCTTGGGCTTGTCCTCACCGATGGAGTACTTGCCCGGCGGGCTGGTGGTGGTCCAGGCACCGTAGGGGGTTGAGCTTGAGCGCTGAATTCCGGTGTTCATGTAGGCCTCGTTGTCGTACATGAGGTAAACGACGTTGTGCCAGCGCTCGAGCATACCGCTGAGGGCCTGCATACCGATGTCGGCGGTACCACCGTCACCGCCTATTGCCAGTATCTTGCCCTTCCTTCCGAGCTTCTTCCAAGCCGCTTCGACACCGCTGGCGGCAGCAGCGGCGTTCTCGAAGGCGACGTGCAGCCACGGGGCCTTCCAGGCGGTGTACGGGAAGACAGCTGAAACGACCTCCATACATCCGGTGGCCTGGGCTATGGCGAAGGCGTTCGGATCGCCGTACTTCTCCTCCATGGCCTCGCTGAAGGCCTTGGTTGCAAGCCTGAGAGCGGTGGCACAGCCACAGCCGGCACAGGCGGCGTGACCGGGTGCCCAGTACTCGCGAGTGGTAATCGGGGGTTTTCTAACGGCCATCTTCATCACCTCACAGAATCTCCTTCCTCAGGCCGATCCAGTTGACCTCATCAACGGCCTCTCCGTTGAGGGCCTTCTGGGCAATCGCGAGGGCCTCGTCAAGGTCCCTGAAGGTGACGTCCCTGCCACCGAGGCCGAGGATGAAGTCAACGATCTTCGGCTTCTCGCTCTCGTTGATGAGCGCCCTGCTGAAGTCCTGGAAGAGGGCTCCGCCGACGCTGAAGGTGATGTTCTTCTCGAGGAGAGCTATGACTTTCGCCTTCTTGGCGAGCGCGCGAACCTCCTCGATCGGGAACGGTCTGTAAACGGTCATCTTGGCCGCACCGACCTTGATGCCCTGCTCGCGGAGGTGGTCAACGTACTCCTTGACGGTTCCGGCGAGTGAGCCCATGGTGACGAAGATTATCTCGGCGTCATCCGTGCGGTACTCCTCGATCTTCTGGTACTTTCTACCAAAGCGCTTTTCGAACTCCGCGAATGCCTCGTCTATGACCTTTCTGGCGTTCTCGTTGGCCTCCCAGACGGTGTACCTGGCCTCCATGTAGTGGGCCGGGAAGGCGAGGGTACCCTGAGTTATCGGCCTGCTCGGGTCGAGGTAGGCGTACTTCGGCTCGTACTCGCCGAGGAACTCGTCAACGAGCTCCTGATCGGGTATCTCGACCGGCTCAACGGTGTGGGTCAGGATGAAGGCGTCGAATCCAACCATCGCCGGGAGAAGGACCTTCTCGTTCTCGGCGACCTTGTAGGCGATGAGTATGAGGTCCAAAGCTTCCTGGTTGTTCTCGGCGTAGAACTGGAGCCAGCCGGTATCGCGCTCGCTGATGGTGTCCTGCCAGTCGTTCCAGATGTTGATCGGAGCGCTCAGCGCGCGGTTTCCAACGGCGATGACTATCGGAAGCCTCATGCCGGCGGCGATGAAGAGTATCTCGTGCATGAGTGCCAGACCCTGGGAAGCGGTCGCGGTGAAGGTTCTAACACCGGCCGCAGAGGCACCGACGCAGGCTGAAATCGCCGAGTGCTCGCTCTCGACCTTGATGAACTCAGCGTCGAGCTCTCCATCGGCAACGAACTCACTGATCTTCTCCGGAACGAGCGTTGACGGGGTAATCGGGAACGCCGCTATGACCTTCGGCTTGGCGAGCTTGGCCGCCCAGGCGGCAGCCTCGTTGGCCTTCATAACCTTCCTAATCGGCATCTTTCACCACCTCACTTGGTCTCCCTAACCATTATGATAGCGTCGGTCGGGCACTCGTTCGCGCAAACTCCACAGCCCTTACAGTAGTCGTAGTCAAAGACGGGGTAGTTCTCCTCGTCGAGGTAGATGGCCGGCTCCGGGCAGTAGATGTAGCAGAGGTAGCAGCGGACGCACTTGTCCCGGTTGAACTCGGGCATGAAAACACGCCAGGAACCGGTCTTGTTTACCACGCTGCTCCCCGGGATGGTGGCTATCGCTCCGGGGGTCATCTTTTCGCTATACTCCTTCTGAACCCTCTCAATGTCGGCCTTAAACGGACTCTCGGCCATGCTTATCACCTCGGGTGACTTATCAGATGGAAACTTAAACCTTGGGGTAAAGATGGAAAGCTCAGCCGAAGATCTCGGCGAGCTTCTTGAGCTTCTCCCACTCGTGGTTGACCCACTGCTGGAGGACCTCTATGTCCTCCTTGGTCATGTACTTGAACCTGCCCTGGTACTTGAGGAACTCCTCGATGGGCTTCGGCTCCTTCTTCGGTGAGGGCATGTTGATCTTGTACCTGCCGTTCTCGTACTCAAAGAGCGGGAAGTAGGCCGTCTGGACGGCTAAGCGGGCAAGCTCGATGCTCTTGTCGGTCGGTGAGCGCCAGCCGGTCGGGCACGGGGCGAAGAGCTGGATGAAGCTCGGTCCCGGGGTGTCCCTGGCCTTCTTGAGCTTCCTTATGAAGTCCTCTGGATAGGCGACGCTTGCGGTGGCGGCGTAGGGTATCTCGTGGGCTATGACTATGTCGATGACCTTCTTCTTGTGCCTCTTCTCAAGGAAGTGCTTCTTTCCGCCCGGGGTGTTGGTGGTCCAGGCACCGTACGGGGTCGAGCCGGACCTCTGGATTCCGGTGTTCATGTAGGCCTCGTTGTCGTACATGATGTAGAGCGCGTCGTGGCCCCTCTCAAGGAATCCGCTGAGGGCCTGCAGACCTATGTCCGCGGTACCGCCGTCGCCGGCCCAGCCGACGACCATGACACCGTCCTCGCCCTTGACCTTGTACCCCTTGACCTTGAGGGCCGCCTCGATACCGCTCATGACGGCACCGGTGGTCTCAAAGGCCGTGTGGAAGAGCGGGGCGTCGAGGGTTGAGTACGGCCACGCACCGGCTATGATGGTCGAACAGCACGCGGGGATTGTGAAGATGGTCTTCTTGCCGTAGGTCTTGAGCACGTAGCGAAGACCCAGGGAAGCGCCACATCCCTGGCAGGCGGTGTGGCCCGCGTAAAAGTGCTCATCAGCTGGAATGCTCAACCTCTTCTTAACGTTCTCGGGAATCTCCATCTTTCTCACCTCTTAAGGTGGTACCAGTCCACCTCTACATCAAGCTCTCCCTTATCGATGATTGCCTTCATGTTCTCGGCGATCTTCCTGACGTCGTTCACCGTGAAGTCCCTTCCTCCAAGGCCGACGATGTAGTTCTTCATGAGCGGCTTTGCGTCGGTGTTGTAGAGCGCTCCCTTGGCCTCGTTGAAGAGTATTCCCTCCTGTCCGAAGGAGAAGTTCCTGTCAAGGACCGCTATGGCCTGGACGTCCTTGGCGAGCTCGTAGAGCTCCTCGCTCGGGAACGGCCTGAACCAGCGCACCTTGGCCGCGCCGACCTTGTAGCCCTCCTCGCGGAGAACATCGACCGCCTGCTTGACGGTTCCCATGAGCGAGCCCATGCCCATGAAGACGAAGTCAGCGTCGTCGGTCTTGTAGAGCTCGATCATCTGGCTGTAGTCCCTTCCAAAGCGCTCGCCGAACTCCTTGCCGACCTCGTGGATGACCTTCTTGGCCTCTTCCATGGCCTTGGCGAGCTTGTAGCGGAACTCGTAGTAGTCGTTCGGGGTTCCGAGGGCACCCACGGATATTGGGTTGTCGAAGTCGGTGAGGGTGTAGAGCGGCTTCCTCGGCGGGAGGAACTCGTCAACGAGCTCCTGCGGTATCATCTCGACGACGTCGTAGGTGTGGCTCAGTATGAAGGCGCTCTCGATGACCATCGCGGGGAGGTTAACGGTCTCGGCTATCTTAAAGGCCATCAGCACACCGTCGTAAACTTCCTGGTTGTTCTCGGCGTAGAACTGCATCCAGCCGGTGTCCCTCTGGGAGAGGCTGTCGGTCTGGTCGTCCCAGACGCTCCACGGCGGGGCCATGGCGCGGTTGACGTCGACCATGACTATCGGGAGCCTCGCACCGGCGGCCCAGTGGAGCATCTCGTGCATGAGGGCGAGACCCTGGGCTGAAGTGGCGGTAAATGCTCTGGCGCCGGTTGCTGAGGCGCCTATGCTGGCCGCCATGGCGGAGTGCTCGCTCTCGACGGGGACGTACTGGATGTTCTCAATCTCGTCGTTGGCTATGAACTCGGCTATCTTCTCGATGATGCTGGTCTGAGGGGTGATCGGGTAAGCCGCGACGACCTCAACGCGCGCGTGCTTAACGGCGTAAGCGGCCGCGTAGTTACCGCTCACGACCTTCCTAATGGGTTTGTACTCCATAACCAACACCTCACTTCTCCTCTTTCTCCATGGTTATCGCTTTGGTCGGGCACTCGTTCGCACAGATGCCGCAGCCCTTACAGTAGTCGTAATCAACTCCCACGTAGCCGTCCTCACGGATGAATATGGCCGGCTCCGGGCAGAACTTCCAGCAGATGTAGCACTTGACGCACTTGTCGTCGTCAATGACCGGGATGAATGTCCTCCAGTCACCCGTGAAGTTGCTGAGGGTTGTTCCCAGACTCACCGGGGCCTCGGGGTACTCGTCCACGCTCTTGAGGACGATTTTGGTGGCCCCTTCTTTCTTTTCACCGAACAGCGTGTTCAACCTTATCACCACCTTGCTTGGATTAAGGGTAAGGAAAGAAGATCAGAGCTCGTAAATGACGGTCTTGTTGAAGGCTTCCTCTGCGGCCTTGGCGTTCTTCTCCCCGAGGGCACCGGAGAAGACGTCCTGGATGGCCTTCTGGACGTGCTCGAGGCTGACGACACCGGTGGCCTTGGAGACCGCACCGAGGATGGCGGTGTTGGTGATCGGCAGTCCGAGAACGTCGAGGGCTATGGTGGTTGCGTCAACGAGTGCCAGCTTGGCCGGCTTCTTCTTGAGCTTCTCAAGAACCTCCTCCTTACTCTTCTCGGTGTTGACGATGACTATTCCGCCGTCCTTGAGACCGGCGGTAACATCTACCGTGTCGAGAAGGCTCGGGTCGAGGACGACGACGATGTCCGGCTCGTAGATCTGGGTCTTTATCCTTATCGGCTTCTCGTCGATCCTGGTGAAAGCCGTAACCGGCGCTCCACGCCTCTCAACACCGAAGAACGGGAACGCCTGGACGTACTTGCCCTCAAGGAAAGCAGCTGAGGCTAGTATGTTGGCAGCGGTAACGGCACCCTGTCCACCTCTACCGTGAAAACGAATCTCGATCATCTTCTCTGCCTCCTTAAATTTGTCAAAGTTTATTCATCCAATGCATTTATTTAAGTTTCGGTATTGGCTTAAGCTCCCTTCGGCAGGTGTCTTTGGGTAGGCGTGAACGTTGTCAGTCGTCAATGGTAAAAAGCGGTCATCGTTTCCCGAAAAAAGTTCGCCCGCTAAATTTTTAAGTCCGCAAACCCCACGCAGGTATATAGTCTATATAGTGGTGGTTAAAATGGATGGCCTGGCGGTGGCGGCTGTTGCGGTGGCGTTTTACATTGCGTGGAACATAGGCTCAAACGATTCGGCCAACGCCATGGGCACCGCGGTTGGGGCTGGAATACTGAGCTTCCGCCAGGCCACGCTCACGATAGCAATATTCGTTCTCATGGGGGCCTACCTCAGGGGATACAAGGTCATGAAGACCGTCGGGAAGGGTATAGTGCCCGAAGGCTACCTCACGATGGAGATGGCCGTCATAGCCCTCCTCGCGGCGGGGGTCTGGGTCACGATAGCAACGGTCAGGGGGCTCCCGGTCTCCACGACCAGGCCATAGTCGGGGGCGTCATCGGAGTCGGCCTAGCCACCCACGCCCCCGTGAACTGGTACACCCTCACCAAAATCGCCGCCGCCTGGGTCGTCTCGCCGGTGCTCTCGGGTCTGCTTGCGATAGTTCTGTACCGGTTCTACTCCCTGGTGGTGTCGAGGATCGGGAGCGTCTCGACCATCGAGTCCCTCTACAAGGCCCTGGCGATACTCGGCGGCTCCTACATGGCCTTCAACTTCGGAACCAATGAGGTGGCCAACGCCTCCGGGCCCCTCGTCGGCGCGGGCTTCATGGAGCCGAAGGTGGCGGGAATCTTTGGGGCGATAGCGCTCTCCCTCGGTGCCCTCACCTTCAGCTACGCGGTGATGCACACCGTTGGAAAGAAGATAACTGCCCTCGGCCCGATCTCGGCCTTCGCCGCCCAGTTTGGCTCCGCCATCGCCGTCAGCCTCGCCAACTTCTTCGGCCTCCCGGTGAGCTCGAGCCAGTCCATAGTCGGGGGCGTGGTGAGTGTTGGGTTGCTGGTGGGTCAGGGTGTTGAGAAATCGGTCATCAGGGATATAGTCTTTGGATGGGTGGCGACGCCGCTTACGGCCATAGCGATATCACTGGCCATCTTCAAGGCCTTCTCCCTTGTGGGACTGGTTTAACCGCCTTATCCCCACGCCGAGCCTCGTCAGCTCCTTTATCATTCCCGTCTGTATGTAGGCCTCTATCCTGGTCTCCTCGCCGTATTCCACGTTTAGAACCTCGCCGATGGCGTTTATCAGGGCCATGACCTGCGGCACCTTCTCCGGCTCGCCCACCCTTATCTCAAAGGCCCCGTACTTTGGCAGGGTCAGCACGGCATCCTCGAGCGCACCGTAAAGCTCCTCAAGCTCCCCCAGCTTCGCTGAGATCGACACCACGCGGAGGAGGTTTATACCTCTCTCCTCCGCTATCTCTCGCACCCTCTCGGCCTTGTCGCGGACGTCTTCCCTGCCGGTCAGGTCCATCTTGTTGAGTGCAACCACCATCGGTCTGTCCAGGGTTTTCAGTTCCCTCAGAACGCCCAGGGACGCCATGAATTTCCTCCTTATCTCCCCCCAGGGCTCGCTCGCATCCAGGACGAGCAGGATTATGTCAGCCTTCACTATCTCCTCGAGCGTCGAGTGGAAGGCCTCGACTATGAACGGCGGCAGGCCGTCGATGAAGCCAACGGTATCAGTAACGAGAACCCTCTTTCCTGAGAGCTTGAAGCGCCTCGTCGTCGTGTCCAGGGTGGTGAACATCTGGTTCCTCGCCTCTATCTCCTCCCCCGCGAGGGCGTTGAGTAGGGTCGATTTCCCGGCGTTGGTGTAGCCGGCGAGGGCGATGAGTATAAAGCCGACCTCCTCGCGGCGCTTCCGCTTCACCTCTCTATCGGCTTTGACCTTCTCCAGCTCCCTTCTTATCTTCCCCATGCGGTACCGGATGTGCTTGAGGTATTGTTGCGTCTGGTACTCACCCATTCCCTTGAAACCCGCCCTGTCGCCAAGCTTTATCCTTCTGATGGCCTCCCTCACGAGCGGAACCTCGTACTGGAGGCTCGCCAGCTCCACCTGGAGCTTGGCCTCCTTCGAGTGGGCGCGTTTCTCGAAGATTTCGAGAACGAGCTGCCAGCGGTCGATGACCTCAACGCGGAGCTCCTTCCAGAGGTTGTAGGCCTGGCTCGGGCTGAGTTTGTTGGCGAACACAACCTTGTCCGGTTCCAGCTCTCGAACCAGCTCCCTGAGCTCCTCCAGCTTCCCCTTTCCGATGTTGTACTTCGGGTGCTCCTCCCTGTTCTGCTCGAGTATCGCCACTACCTCATAGCCGGCACTCCTCAGCAGCTCCTCGAACTCCTCCCTGTTTACCCTGTCCCGCCGGGATTTTCTTATCACACCTATGGCCTTCATTCTGTCCCCACTTTTCGTTGGGGGTTAATAGTTTTTGTGCCTTCAATCTTTGTTTGATGTTTGATTGCGACACTTTTTCCTCACAACAGGTTCGATTTGAGTAGCTGACGTTGAGGGAACCCTTAAATCGGAGTGTAACCTATTATTCCATGGTGAAGCTGATGGTTTTGGGGGGAGGGGAGCTTGTGGTTAACAAGGCGGGCATGCGTAAAGACCTCCTGGCCTGGCACCTGCGGGAGGTTCGTGAACTTGCGTCCGAGTACGACAGCGCTTTTCAGGTTCTTCTGGAGCTGCTGTCGGACGATAACCCCCATGTGAGGGCCAACGCCCTTCAGGTTCTTCTTGACATGGTGCGGGAGGATGGGCTCTCCCAGAGCCGACTTTCCGCTGCGTTGGATTATATAATCTCCCGGACCAAGGATGATGATGAGAGGGTTGCCCTCAAGGCGCTGGAGGTCCTGAACGCCCTTCTTGAGCGGGGTCAGCTTACCGAGGAGGAGTACGGTAGAATAACGGATGCGCTTATGGATGTCCTTAAATCGGGCATCCCGATACTCAGCGAATACGCCTCAGAGGGACTGGGTAAGGTGGGTGCAAAGTTTGTGAAGCTGGCCTATCGTTTGATAGGCTGGCTGTTCTCCCTCATAGGCTCAAGCAAAAAGCGTGAAGTCCAGGGTGCCGCGATAACTGCCCTGACCGAGATGGCCAGCAAGACCGAGGACACCAAGGTTCTAAACGAGGTATTCGACAAGATGGCGGATCTTCTTTCTCATCCTGACCCATACGTTGTCGAGAGGGCGGTTATGTCCATAGATAGACTGCTGTCCCGCTCCGATAGGCTCAGCATGAGAAATAAGCTGAAGGCAATAAATGGTATCAAACGGCTCAGGGGAGATGTTAAACTCGGTATCCGCGCGGCCCAGGTTCTCGAAAAGCTTGAGAAGTCCGCGGGCGTTGGTGAGGTTATGAAGGACACGGGGGACATCATGAAGAGCATGACCGTCAGCCAGTACAGCGCGAAGGACATCGACCGGCTCCTCGACGCCGGAAAACCGGAGATCGTGGCTGAGCTCGCCAAGATGGATCCTGAGGTTATGGGCAGGGTTCTCGGGATGCTGGAGGACGAGGACTACACAAGAAGAATGGACGCCCTGTGGATAGTCTCCAGACTCACCCAGTACCTGACCCCCTCCGATGCCTACAGTATACTGCCTGTCCTGGGGGAGTTTCTGAAGAGCAAAAACCCGTGGGCCAGGGAAACCGCGGCGGAGGTTCTGGCGGATATCTACACGCTTTACCCGGGAACCCAGAAGTTTTTCGCGTCCCTCCTTAACGTGCTCCTTAAATCGACCCATCCGCGGGATATAGAGGGTGCGCTGGAACTCCTCTCCAGAATCACCGACAAGGTTCAGGATGAGGCGTTCATTAGGTCGACACTGGGGGTTATTTTCCAGCTCCTCGAGCGGGACGATGCAAGGGGAGTGGTGCTCAGGTTCCTCGCCAGGGAGGCCCAGCGGCTCATGGACTTGGATGAGGAGTTGCTTTTCGAGCTTAAAGATCGACTTAAAACAGTGTACGGTCTGGATGGCGGGAAGTACGACGAGATAATCGCTTCCCTCATAGACGTCATCGATGACATCCTGCATCTCCGTCAGCGCGGCGTTGTGGTTCACACCTAGTTCTGAACCTTTCGTTTTGGAAATGCTTTAAGGCGGTTCTTTTTTAGCTCTATACGGTGATCCCTATGGATTACGACGATGTTAACGTCAAACTTGAGGAGATAGAGGAGCTCCTCGACAGGCTGGGCAAGCAGCACCCCAAGGAGATTTCCGCCTTCTCGAGATTCCTCAGGGAGACCCTCGACAACAAGGCCCTTACGACGCGCGAGAAGGAGCTAATCGCTTTGGCCCTCGGCATATCCGCGGGCTGCGAGTGGTGCATCTATCTCCACACCCAGAAGGCCCTCGCCGCCGGTGCAAAGCCCGAGGAGCTTATCGAGGCGGGCCTCGTTGCGGTTCTCATGGCCGGAGGTCCGGCATTGATGCACCTCATACCTCTCATGAAGGCCATAGAGACCTTCCAGAATGAGAAGGGAGGGGAGTGAACCCCGACGTTTTGTTTTCCTCTTTGTTCTGGCTCATTCCTCCGTCAGCTTCAGTATCGCCTCCGCGAGGTCGCCGTTTGCCTCCTCGAGGGCCTTTTTTGCCGTCTCGTAATCGACGCCGGTCTGCTCCATGACGAGCTGGACGTCCTCCTCCGAGACCCTTACTATGGCCCTGACCTCCTCACTCCCCGGGACGATCTGATAGCTCTTCTCGCCCTGCGCGGTTATTATCGTGATGACCGGCTCCTTGAGGACTATCTCCTTGTTCTCCATCCTGATTATGACTTCCTCAACCCCCTCGAGCTCCTCCATCTTGATGCCCATCTGGCGCATGAGCTTCTTCATTTGCCGCGGGTTCATCCCCATCATCGCTACCACCTGGGGAGAGTTCCCCTCGGATTTTAAAAAGGTTGGCAAAGTTTTTCAGGTGTCCCGCGAAGTCTCTTCTGGTGGGAGCATGCCGTACATCCCTCGCACTGTTCCCACGGACTTCCAGGTAGTATTTGGCTTCTTTGCCATAGCCCTGCTCCTTCTGGCGGTCTGGTTTTTCTTCGACTGGATGGGAAAGTACGCGGAGAAAAAGGAGAAGGAAATTGAGGAGGAGCTTGAGGAGCTGAAGAAAGCGGGCGAGCTGTATTAAGAATTGCGTTTGCCAAAAACTATTTATTTTCCAAAAACCCAATCTTTACCATGGCAGTGGAAGTTGTGAGGCTCGATGACAACGGAAGGGTTTACCTCCCCGCCAGCATCAGGAAAAACCTCCGCTCCAGGGAGTTCTACGTCGAGGAGAAGGACGGCAGGATAATCCTGATCCCCGTCAGGGAGAAGCTGATGAAATACAGGGGAATTTTCCGGGGGGAGAACCTCACCGGTGAAGAAATCGACGAAATCGTGAAGAAGGAAACCCAAAAGCTCCTGAGGGGAGAGCTGTGAGGGTTTACGTTGACGTTAGCGTGATCTACTACCATCTCACCGACAACCCGGAGTTCGCCGACAGAGCCACGGAACTGCTGGAAAGACACTACGGGTCAATGATAACCTCATCGCTGACCATCTGGCAGCTTTACGTGCTCCTCAGAAGGCTGAACAAGAAAAGAAGGTTCAACCTCATGGAAATACTTCCTGAACTGGGGATTCGAGTCGTTCCGCTGACACCTGAAATTCTCGTGGAAGCTGAACGGGTTGAGAAGCTTGACTTTGACGATGCGGTTCACTACGCCACGATGAAAAACCACGGGATAAGGGTTATCCTCTCAAACGACAGGGACTTCGACAGAATTGAGGAAATAGAAAGGGTCTTTTAGCTCTGGCTCTCCTTCTCCTCAGGGAAGTTCGAGGTCTCCTCGTTGGCCCTCATTATCTTTGCCCTGTACTCCTCGTACTTCTTTCTTGCCTCTTCCGCCTTCTCCTTCTCGCCGAGATAGTCGTAGGCCTCGGCCACGTGCTTCCACCACATGGGGTCCTGCTCCGCCTCCTTCAGGCAGTACTCGAGGAACTTCTCGTAGGCTTCCCTGGCGAGCTCCTCCTTCCCGAGCCTCCTGGCGATGTTACCGACGTCCTCGTAAAAGACGCCCTCCTCCTGGGCCTCCTTCTGGTAGTACTCAAGGGCCTTTTCCCATGCCTCCCTGGCCTTCTCCTCGTTGCCCAGCTCCTCGTAGAGCTTTGCCACGTCTTCCCAGAACCAGGGCTCCTCCTCGGCGTAGCGCTCGAGGGCCTTCGCTGCCCTCTCCATGTTCCCGGCCTTCTTCCAGTACTCGTGGGCCTCCTTGAGGTAGTAGGTGTCCTTTTCCTTGTCGTAGAGGGCCTCGTAGATCTCGGCGGCCTTCTCGTACTTCTCGGCCTTCTCGTAGGCCCAGGCGGCGCTCTCCATCCAGCCGAGCTTCTCGTACATCTCCGCTGCCTTCAGGTAGTTTCCGGCCTTCTCGTACTTCCTCGCCGCGGCCTTGTACTTGCCCGCCCTCTCCAGCTTCTCGGCCGAACGGAAGCGGTCCGCGAGGCCGAGGTCGGGCTCGCTGATGTACCAGATTCCAAAGGCGACGATCGCTACGAAGAAGACGATTATTCCGGCGACGACGTTGAGGTTCCGCCAGGTGGCGCTCAGATACAGGCCGTAGCCGCTTATAGCGGTGAATATCGCGAGTATCGCCCCGTACTTCCAGCTCTCCGCGTAGAGCGTCAGTCCGGTGAAGAAGAGCAGCATCAGGGTGACGCCGAGGAAGCCGAGGGTGAGTATCACCTGGAGCAGCAGCTTCCAGCCGCCGTACCAGACTATTCCAGCGGCTATTGCCAGGATTGCTATCAGGAAACCGATCAGGTACGCTTTGAGCTTGTCCATCCTTCCACCCCCTCGATTTCGAGCAGGAAGACCTTTTCGTCCAGTCGTGGAGTGTAGTAGCCGATGCCATCGTGGGCAACGACGCGATGACAGGGAACAACGATGGGGTATGGGTTCCTCCTCATCGCCCCTCCTATGGCCCGCGGTGACGTGCCAATGGCCCCGGCAAGGCCACCATACGTTATAACACTCCCTCTTTTAACGTTTTTCGTGAGCCACTCGTAAACGCGCCTCTCGAAGGGTGTCACGCCCTCAAAGGAGAGCTCCGGTAGGATTTCGGCGTTGCTCACATTGCCCACGATGACGTCCCTGACGAGGGAGGGGTAGTCCGACCTTCCGCGTTCGGTACCGACGTCCACGCCCCGTTTCCTTAGAAAGCCCGTGAGGCGGTCGAGGTTCCTCTCGAACTGCTCCCTTTCCAGGGAAAAGGTTATCCCCTGGATTTTTTCGGCGTGGATTACTCCTATCCACACCGTCCTACCGGCTATGTCAAACCTCTCGACGCTCAGCATCCCAGCATTCCTCCAGTTTAAGGGCCGCCTTCCTGATCGGCCCGATGAGAGTGTGAACCTCCCTTCCGTAGAGGACTGCCCTCCCGACGAAGCGTCTGAACACTCTCACGAAGACCTCCCTCCTCTCGGCGTCCTTGGGATAGTTGAGAACCCCTAACAGGTTTCCCCAGGCCTTCACCAGCTCTTCTTTCTCCCTTCTAGTGGCTAGCTCAAGGGAGTGGGCCCTTGGGCCAGGCCTCCCCTTCGATAGCTCGTAGAGGATAACCGCCACCGCCTGTGAGAGGTTCATGACTGGATACGCCTCGCTGGTTGGAATCGTTACGGTGAAGTCAAGTCTCTCCAGCTCCTCGTTTTTCAGGCCGATGCTCTCCCTGCCGAAGAACAGGCCGATCCTCCCCGAGTAGCCCCTCAGGGTTTGGGCCAGCTCCCAGGGCATCAGGGGTGCCCTCTCCGGGATGTAGCTTTTTCCGGGCTTTCCAGTAGTACCTACGGCGAGGTCGAAGAGTTCAAGCGCCTCATCAAAGCTCCCCAACACCAGCGCGTCTTCAAGGACATCCGCGGCGTGAACCGCGTAGCTGTAGCTCTCCTCGGTGATGTTCGGATTGACGAGGACTAACCTTGAGAACCCGAAGTTCTTCATGGTTCTAGCTACCATCCCTATGTTCGCCGGTCCCTCCGGCTCAACGAGAACTATCGAAATCATCGGTAAGGCTTTAAGGATGGGGCTTTAAACGCTTGCGGTGGTGGGATGAAGGTTTACGTACTCGGTGCGGGGAGTATAGGTTCCCTCTTCGGGGCTTTGCTCGCGAGGGCCGGCAACGACGTAACGCTCATCGGGCGGGAGGAGCAGGTGAGGGCTATAAACGAGAACGGGCTGCACGTTTCGGGCTTTGAGGACTTCACGGTTCATCCCCGGGCCAGCCTTACCGCCCCCGATGAGCCGCCGGACCTGCTGATTCTGGCCACGAAGGCTTACTCCACAAAGGCGGCCCTGGAGTGCGCCAGGGGATGCATAGGGCCGGATACGTGGATACTCAGCGTGCAGAACGGCCTCGGCAACGAGGAGCTGGCCCTCAAGGTGACGGAAAAGGTCATCGGCGGGGTGACCACGAACGGTGCCATGCTCGTTGAGTGGGGCCACGTGCGCTGGACCGGGCGCGGACTCACGGTTATTGGGAGGTACCCGACGGGGGCCGATCCCTTCGTGGAAAGGGTGGCCGAAGTCTTCAGGGCTGCGGGCCTTGAAACGTCCGTTACGGAGCACGTTATCGGCTGGAAGTGGGCGAAAGCTATAGTGAATTCTGTCATCAACGGCCTTGGGACGGTTCTGGGAGTGAAGAACGGTGCGCTGAAGGACGACCCGTACCTCGAGGTGGTGTCGGTGGACCTTGCGCGCGAGGGCTGCCTCGTGGCCCAGCAGCTTGGTATAGAATTCGAAATACATCCCCTCGAGTTGCTATGGGATACGATAGAGCGGACACGGGAGAACTACAACTCAACGCTCCAGGATATACGGCGCGGTAAGAGGACCGAGGTGGACTACATCCATGGAAAGATAGTGGAGTACGCCCAGTCCGTGGGTCTGGAGGCGCCCAGAAACGAGCTTTTGTGGGCCCTGATAAAGGCCAAGGAAAATCTAAATAAACCGGGCGGTGAAGTATAGACTGGAGGGGTCGAAGATGCCCATATTCGGAGGCAAGGAGAGCGACGTTTTTGAAGCCATAGACGAGCACCTTGAGGTCGTCAGCGAGTCTCTTGTTGCCTTCAGGGAGCTGGTTGATGCTTACCTCGACGGTGACTTTGAGAGGGCCAGGGCCTTTGAGAGGGAGGTTGACCAGCTGGAGAGCAAGGCCGACACGCTCAGAAGGGGCATAGAGACGATGCTCTACGAGGGTGCCTTTCTGCCCGCCAACAGGGGGGACTACGTGAGGCTGAGCGAGCTCATTGACCAGGTCGCCGATGCCGCGGAGAGCGCGGCCCACACCCTCGTACTGGCCAAGCCGAAGGTTCCGAAGGAGCTGAGGGCGGAGATCCTGAGGCTCGTGGAGTCCGCCGTTGAGACCTACCGGGTTCTCGTTCAGGCGGTAAATGCTATGAACTCGGACGTTGACAGGGCGATAGAGCTGGCCAAGGCAGTGGAGGATGCCGAGGAGATAGCCGACGAGGTCGAGTACGACGTCAAGGGCAAGGTTTTTGAGAGCGAGACAGTCACTACCTACGCAAAGCTCGTCTGGAACCAGATACTAACGAAGATAGGTGACATAGCCGACAGGGCGGAGGATGCATCCGATCAGGTCATGCTCATGGCTATAAAGAGAAGGGGATGAGGTGATGGAAATGGTGAAGGTTTTGGTTGCGGCACCGCTGCACGAGAAGGCAATCGACGTTTTGAAGAACGCCGGTTTTGAAATTGTTTACGAGGAGTATCCCGATGAGACCCGCCTTCTGGAGCTCGTCGGGGACGTTGAGGCTATAATAGTCAGGAGCAAGCCGAAGGTGACGAGAAAGGTCATCGAAGCTGCTCCGAAGCTCAAGGTCATCGGAAGGGCCGGCGTCGGTCTGGACAACATCGACCTTGAGGCCGCCAAGGAGCGCGGGATAAAGGTCGTGAACAGCCCAGGCGCTTCAAGCAGAAGCGTCGCCGAGCTCGCCGTTGCGCTTATGTTCAACGTGGCCAGAAAGATCGCCTTCGCCGACAGGAAGATGCGCGAGGGAACCTGGGCCAAGAAGCAGGCCATGGGAATCGAGCTTGAGGGCAAGACCCTTGGAGTCGTCGGCTTCGGAAGGATAGGCTACAGCATAGCCAAGATAGCCAAGGCCCTCGGCATGAACGTTCTCCTCTACGACCCGTACCCGAACGAAGAGCGCGCGAAGGAAGTCGGTGGGAAGTTCGTCGACCTTGAGACTCTCCTCCGGGAGAGTGACGTGGTTACCCTCCACGTCCCGCTCATCGATGCAACCTACCACCTCATAAACGAGGAGCGCCTTAAGCTCATGAAGCCGACGGCAATACTCATCAACGCCGCTCGCGGTGCCGTCGTGGACACAAACGCCCTCGTCAAGGCCCTCCAGGAGGGCTGGATTGCCGGGGCCGGCCTGGACGTCTTCGAGGAGGAGCCGCTCCCGGCCGACCACCCGCTCACCAAGCTCGACAACGTCGTCCTCACCCCGCACATCGGCGCCTCGACCGTCGAGGCCCAGATGCGCGCTGGCGTCCAGGTTGCGGAGCAGATAGTCGAGGTTCTGAAGGGCTGATGCCCTTTCTTTCTCTTCTGTGGTTTGAATGTTGCCGGTACGGTGGTGCAGTTCTGCCGAAATATGTACCGGTATGGTGGGACAGTTTAATGCCAAAGTTTGCCAATATGGTGGTAAACCTTCCGGGATTTTGTGCAATGTTCAAGTTAAAACTTTTTAACTACAATCACAATCTTCAACAGGTGGATGCCAATTGATTGAGGCCATCGTTGAGGCGATAAGACTTGCCGTCACCAAGATCCCCGAGGACACCTTCTCCGCCATCAGGAAGGCCTACGCCGGGGAGGAGGACGAGACAGCGCGCTTCAACCTCGGGAACATAATTAAGGCAATAGACCTCGGCTTCGCCGACAGGGTTCCCGTCTGTCAGGACACGGGCACGGTTACCTTCTTCGTCGAGGCCGGCGTTGGGAGTCCCTTTCTCGGAAAACTCAGAGATCTGCTCATCGAGGCGACGAGGAGGGCAACTGAGGAAATCCCCCTCAGGCCGAACGCCGTCGATGTTCTCACGGGGAGGAACTCCGGTGACAACACCGGGGAAGGGATTCCCATAATCCACTGGGAGCCCGTTCCGGGGGATAGAATAAGGATAGCGGTTCTTCCGAAGGGCGGCGGAAGCGAGAACTGCTCTGCTTTAGCAATGCTGACCCCCGCCGGGGGCTGGGAAGGGGTAAAGCGCTTCGTCGTCGAGCACGTTAGGGCCTGCGGCGGAAAGCCGTGCCCGCCGGTCATCCTGGGCATAGGGGTTGGTGGGGGTGCAGATTACGCCCTGCTCCTGGCCAAAAAGGCCCTGCTGAGGAAGGTGGGCGAGAGGAACCCGGATGGGAGGATAGCGAAAATCGAGGAGGAACTTCTGACGGAAGTGAACAGCACAGGGATCGGTCCGATGGGTATGGGCGGGAAGACCACCGCCTTGGACGTCAAGATAGAGGTCGCCCACAGGCATCCGGCGAGCTTTCCGGTGGGGCTGGTCGTCCAGTGCTGGGCCAACAGGAGGGCTTTCATCGAGATAAAGCCGGACGGTGATGTCAGGGTTTGGAACTAGAGCCGCTGGAAAGCCAGGAATCTACGTCCTCCTCGTCGAAGAGAACGGCCAGCTCTTCAATTAGTCCCCTGTACAGGTATTGGTTGTTCTTGATTTTCTCCAGGCCCGTTTCAAGGTATTCCCTGCCGCCCTCTCCCCTGAGCGCCCTCAGGATTCCGATGAGCACGTAGGCCGTCCATCCCAGCGGGTAGTTCGTGCTGTGGGTTATCTCGGTCATTTTCTCGGCCCATTTTTCGGCCTCTTCATACGCCCCCAGCCCCATGAGGGACACCGTCAGCCTGAAGAGCGCATCCAGCGCCCTGCGGTAGTTTCTAACTCCCAGGAAGTACTCCGCGGCTTTCTTGGCGTTGCCGGCGGCCTCGTCGAAATTCCTGAGGTAATAGTGAACTATCCCCATCTGCAGGTATCCCAGGTTCAGCATGAAGGGCAGGCTGTATGCGTTGGCCGTCTCAAGGCCCTCCCGGTAGTATGTCAGCGCCCGCTGAAGCTCGCCGAGCTCGACGTAGAGGTAGCCTATGTGGTAGAGGATGAGGGCTTCGAGTTCGGGATACGGCTCCGGGTAGTTCCTTACAGCCTCAAGCTCCTTGAAGGCGCTTTCGATGGCCTTCTCGCGCTCCCTCCTGAACGTCCTTATCTTTGTGAGCTCGATGTAGTAACCGAGCCGGATGTAGGGGTCTTGCCCCTGCCTCCTGAAAATCCCCTCAAGCTCGCTGAAAATCCTTTCCGCTGACTCGATATCTCCCATCTCGCAGTGGACGTCGACGAGCATCATGAGGGCGTCGAACCTGTGGAAGTCCCCCTCAACACCCCCTAATGCCTCACTCCACAGGTTCAGGGCCCTCTCAAAGAACCCCCTGTTGAAGTAGAGCCGTGCCATCTCCTTCTTTGCGTACGGGCTGCTGCCTACCCCCCTGAGGAGTCTCATGTACGCCGTTGGGAAGTCCAGCGCAACCCTCCAGAGCCTCCTTACCCTCAGCTCGGTTATCTCGGCTATCAGCCTCTCGTCCCCCAACCTGGCGGCATATGTGAATGCCGTGAGGAACTCCCTGGCCGTGTTTTTCTCCAGGAGGTACGAGACGTACTCTCTGTAATAGCGCTCCTCGTCAACCTCGCTGACCCGTCGGATAAATGCCCTGAGGAGGTCGTGGACCTGATAGCTCTCGCCCTTTCTTTCCACCAGACTCTTGTTCAGGAGGGAGTACAGAACCAGGAATGCGTTTCTGTACGTCATCCTCCTGAGGGCGGATAGCTCTACGGGCTCGTCGAAGAGCGCCAGGACCTGAAGTACGAGCCTTTCCCTCTCGTCCAGCGTGTCGTATATCTCCCCCAGCAGGTATTCGAAGAGTGAGTCTTCGTCTCCCGCCGTTCCCGGAGCCTCCGCGGCAAGGACGAGGAGCAGGGGGTGGCCCAGGGTGAGGTGGTGCATCCTGACCGACTCCTTCAGGGTTATCCCCGGAATCCTGAGGCTCAGGAGCCTGTGGGATTCCTCAATTTTCAGCCCCCTGAGGTGTATGAAAAGAACCCTCTCATAGTCCACCCTGGGCTTTTCCCTTGAGATGAGGATCAGCTTTCCCCTCTCAACCCTTGATGATAGGAACCGCAGAAACGACTCAACATCCTCATCGGTGCACTTGTGAAGGTCGTCGAAGACTACTATGGAGCGGGTCTCCTCCATTCCTTCGAGAACCAGTTCCCTTATGGATTCGGACTCCCTTCCGCCGGCGCGCAGGTATTCGGTCAGCTCCGGGAACCCTTTCATGTTCAGGTAGAGTGCCATCTGCCACGCCACGTACTCAAGGCTCTCGCTCCCGTCCATCGAGTACCAGAAGGCGTCCTCAAAGGCCCTCGCCACGAGGCTGGATTTCCCTATCCCTGCTATCCCGAACACGGCCACAACAGGTGCGTTTCCTTTGAGGAGTTTCAGCTCCTCCTCCCTTCCAACGAAGTTCTTCACCTCCGGCACGCTGGATGCCAGAAGCCGCTGGGGACGGCGGTAGACGGTATCGCCCATCGCCACCTCGATTCCCCCAGCTGTGAAGCGGACGCTGAACTCGTCGCACTTGAGGGAGTAGAGCTTGACGTTTTTGCCCCCCAGCCGAACCCACCTTCCCTCAACGATGCCCATCCGCTCAAGGTTCCTCAATCCCCTGGAGATCTGCGTCTCGTCCTTCTGGAGAAGACGGGCTATCTCCCGTGTGTTCAGAGAGTCCGTTCTGAGGAGTGAGATTATCTGAAGGTTGGTCTCACTGAGAATCGATTTCAGCAGGGCTACATCATCTGGACGGTTCACACAACCCTCTCCAGAACCGGCGTTTATATCGCGACCGGTTTTCAAGCTCTCACTACGCGCTCAAAGTTTTTATAGTTGCCGGAAAAATGGGAGGCTGACCTCCTCCCCGCCCTGAAGGGCGAGGGTTCCAATGGTTTAACCCCTCGCCATTGGCGGGGAGGTTTGAGGGGCTTCACCAAAGCCAGTGAAGATGGCTTTCAGCCCCTCGGGGAGGGTCTTCCCCCCGTTACCCCTCCCCTGAGCATAAAGACCGCTCAGATTTGGGGTTATGGTTTTTACCGCCTTCTTTAAAATATTAAACGCCCCAACAAGGTCAGCATTCATAACAACACCCTCCCTGTGGCACTTAAACAAACCCCTAACAAAACGAGCATTCTCATGGCGTTGGCCACAGAGAGGGCAAACTTGCGAAGTGAAAGCCTCATCAACCACCTCAACAATAATACCATACTCCTCAGCAACTTCCTTGAGACGTTTAATTACGTAATTAAACCGCCAGACATGAGAGAGGATGAAGTTTTGCTTTTTACCCTTGTCGGAGTTTCTTGCAATGCCTTTCGGATAACCCACGACGATTTTGGAAACTCCAAGTTCATAGAGTTTCTTAACAGTCTGTCTAACGACAGTATTGATGTAGTGCTTCGCCTGAAGTTTCGCCTTCTCGTGCATTCTTTTGAGTTTTCTACTCTTTTTACAGCCGGACTTGTTGAGTTTCGACTGGTACTCAGCAATCTTCTTCCACCAGTAAAAATCAATGCTCTTGAGTGGCCTTCCATTGACCAGAAAGCTTTCCCCATTCTCAACGTAAACGGCCATCAAGTTGTTAATCCCCAAGTCAATTCCTGCTGAAAGGCTCCCCTTGGGAGTTCTCGGAAGCTTAACCCATTCTCCACCCTCAAGTTTCTCCTCGATCGTAAAGCTGATGTGAGCATACCACTTCCGCTTTACCGGGTCGTAGGTTACTTCCAACCGCCCTTGCTTGCCCTTCAGGTGTATTCTCCCCTTAAACTGAACTTCGAGTTTTCCAAATTTGCCGAGCCTCCTCAATTCAATAACGTTCCCATCAATCCGATACTGGTCGTTCCTGAGGGGAATTATGAAGAGCTTCCACCCATTCTCTTCTTTGACGAATTTTGGTGGTTTTGGTTTGAACCACTCGGGAAGTTCTCTCTTCTTTTTCTTTTTGTTGAGTGAGAAGAAACTTCGCCACGCTTCTGCATTCTTTCGAGCTAATTGTTGAACTGTTGAGCCGCCAATCCAGTTTTTGAACTCGTGATAGGCCTCTTTTTCAGTTGTTGAGAAGTCCATTTTGCCGAATTCTTTGAACTGTTTTAATCGCTCGTAGTTGAGCCTGTTCCAGATTATTGCTGTGGCGTGGGCTAACTCGAAGAGGGTTTTCTCCTGCTCCTTTGAGGGCTGGAGTTTTACCGTTACTGCCCGCTTCATTCCAAAGTATGGTACGGTTTTTGGGCTTTAAAAAAGGTTGCTTTCCTGCTTGAAGGCTGATTTTCAGAATACTGTACCCCGTCCTAAAGGGCGGGGCTTGGAGAAGAGAAAAGTCACTTGACCCGCCCTAGGGCATCCCTAATCTCCGTCAGCAGGTACTCCTCCTCCGCCCGGAGAACCTTGACGACGACCTCCCTGTCCACTCCGGTTTCCCGGGTTATGTAATCGACCATCTCCCTCTTTATCTCCCTTATCATTCCTTTCCCCTCTTTAGGGGCACGTTAAGGAGAACCAGGCCGGCGAGCGAGATGATCGCTAGACCCAGGAAGGCGGGGTTTCTTCCGTTTCCCTCCTCTGGAAGCTCGTAGCGGAGTATCCCGTCATCCACCCTCACGTTCTCCGCCCTCTCGGGGAGGACTATCGTTGCCGTCTCGATGAGCCTTCCCTCTCCCCCGGAAATCGGCTGAACCAGGGTTAAAACCACGGTGTTCCCGTTCTGGCTTGAGAGGGTCATGTCGCCCTCCCCCAGGTCCAGCTCCCAGTGGTCGCCCCTGTTGATAGCCGCCCCGAGCATGGTATAGGTTGCCCTGATCTCGTTGTTGGAGTCGTCCCACTCGATCTTCATGTCCCTGTACTCGGTGTCGCTCCGTCTGTTCTCGAACTCGCGCTTCAGCATGTACGTTGTGGGATACGCCCCCTTCATCTGGAGGTAGAGGTTCGGGGTGAGGTGCCATGCCTCCTCCACCTGAGCGTTCCCCACGCCGTCTAGCGTAACCTTCATGGTTCCGTCTATCTTGTACTCCACTATCTTGACCTCCCCCGCGGCCAAGGGCACCGTCAGGAGGAGCAGTATCAGCAGGGTCAGGGTTCTCTTCATCTGCATCACCCCAACTTGAACGTTTCCACAATATGCTCGCCCAGCTGGTTGTATTCGCTGTTCCCAGCCGGGAAGTCGTAGATAACGGCGAAGCCAACTCCGCCTGCCGTGAAGTACCTGGCGGCGGCTGAGTACTTTCCATAGTCAGTGCCGAGGCCATAAGCTACTGCGTACACGTTCTGACCCATCACGCTGGCCTCCCCCTCCTGGCGGTCGGTTATCTCGACCCCTGCGTCTGCCAGGCTTCCCTCAAAGGCCTGAACCATGTCTCCAACGCTCGCCCCCTGGGAGTATAGAACGATGAACTCGAATTCCCCATCGGGGCTCAGCAGGTAAACGTAACCGCCGTAGTCCTCGGGCGCGTCCCAGTCGGCGGGGTAGGCGAATGAGAAGTAGGTGCCGCGGTATGTTTTCCACCCCCCGGTTCCTCCGGCTTCTCCACCGTTTTCACCCTCGGGGTTTCCTCCGTTTCCACCGGCGTTTCCGTTGTTGAGCCCGTTTCCACCCGCGTTCAGGCTTATCCCCCACTTTGAGAGGATATCCGCCTGGAGGGGCGGCAGCTCCGGCGGGACTATTCCCGTGGAATGCTCCTCCGCGACGTCTATGATGTCGTGTGGGCCGTCCATCGCCATCTTCCAGCTCTTCTCCATGCCGATCTGCACCGCCTCCTGGAATGAGACCCCCTGATTTATCGCGGTTGCCTCGACGGGTATCACTGCCCCGCTGGGCAGTTCTATCAGCGGAAAGGCGTGGCCGGGCATGAGGACTATGTAGGCCTTAAGCCCCTGGGACATCGCCAGGGAGGCGAACCACAGCGCCAGGTCAACGCAGGTTCCGCTCTTGTCCCTTATCACGTCGCGCGGGAACATTATGTGCTCGGAGAACTTTCCGGTCCAGTAGCCTTCGCCCTCCGTCTTGTAGGAGAAGCCGTTCCTCACCGCCAGCTCCCACATGCCGCTGAGGCTTTTCATGGCCTCCTCGTCGCTCAGACTCGCCCCGGCACCCCCTGCCAGCTTGTTTCCCATGTCGGCGAACTCCCTGACGACCGGGTCGCTCGGGGTAACCCATGCCGCCAAGAGGGGGGCGTTGCTGAAGGTGTCGTAGAAGCTCCCCGTGCTCTCTTCGGGGTTGAGGGAGGAGAAGACGAAGTCGTTGACGCCGAGGATACTCAGGGGTTTTGTGACGCTTTCCTCCCTGGTTTCGCCGTTCACCTCGTAGGTTATGGTTATCCTTACGTTCGATGGCGTTGAGGCCGAAAGCTTGGTGACCTCACTTGAGACTATGGGATAGTAGAGGTCCACGATGGTTTCGCCCGGTAGGAGGAGGGGATAGCTCTTCTCGGTTTCCGGGGCGTAGTTGTCGATGGAATACCTTATCCTGATGTTCTTTATCGTTCCCTCCCCGCCGTTGGTCAGGACGGTCTTGGCCGCCCAGAAGTCGAGCTTCGGGTTGCCGTAGACCTTGTAGGCACCGGCCATTATCCTTTCCTTCGTGTAAACCCTGTACTCAAGCTTCCCCTCGCCGCCCTTTCCAAAGGCCCCGGTGTAGCCGGCTATCGAGACCACGAGAAGGAGGGCCAGCACAGCGGAAGCAACAACCTTAACGTTCATGGAATCACCATACGAAACATCGGCGGATTCCTACTTATGACCTGGGTTTGACCAATTCTGCCAAACCCAAAACGCCTTTAAGGACTTCCCTCTATGGCCTATTATGAGGCTGAAAACCCCTCTGAGCGAGGATGACGTCCTGAACCTCAGGGCCGGCGACGTTGTTCACCTCTCCGGGGTGATCTACACGGCGAGGGACTCGGCCCACAGGAAAATCCTCGAACTGGCAGAGAGGGGAGAGCTTCCCTTCGACCTCAACGGGGCCGTTATCTACCACTGCGGGCCGGTGGTGAGGAAAACTTCCAATGGGTATGAGATAGTCTCCGCCGGGCCGACGACGAGCGCTAGGATGAACCGCTACCTGGAGGAAATCCTCTCCCTCGGCGTCCGTGGGATAATCGGAAAGGGGGGCATGAACCCGGGGCCCTTCAAAGGCCGCGCCGTTTACTTCGCCTTCACAGGTGGAGCGGGCTCCCTGGCGGCGAAGAGCGTAAAGCGCGTCGTTGACGTCCTCTGGCTGGAGGAACTGGGGATTCCGGAGGCGGCGTGGGTTCTTGAGGTTGAGGACTTCCCGCTGCTGGTGGCGATAGACGCTAACGGTAGCTCCCTCTACGGTCGTTGAGGGGCACTATCTCCCGCTCGTAGAACTCCCTCCAGCGCTTCAGCCTCTCCTCCACTTCTTCCCCGCTCACGCGTATCCTCGCAACGTTTTCACGCATCGCTTCCTCGGCGACTGCCCTCGCTACCTTTGGATGGACGTCGGGGTGGAATGGCGAGGGGATTATCTCGTCCTCGTCGGGTTCGATTGTTTCCGCCATGGCCATTGCCGCGGCGATGACCATCCCGTCCGTTATGGTTCTGGCCCTCACGTCGAGGGTCCCCCTGAAAATCGCCGGGAAGCCCAGGAGGTTGTTCACCTGGTTGGGATAGTCGCTCCTGCCGGTGGCAACTATCCGCGCTCCGGCCTTTTTGGCTTCCTCCGGGAGTATCTCCGGAACGGGGTTGGCCAGAGGGAACACTACTGCGTCGTCGGCCATCAGCTCTATCCACTCCCCCCTTATCACCCCTGGCCCGGGCCTCGTGAAGGATATGAGCACGTCGGCGCCCTTCAGCGCCTCCTCAGGGCCGCCCTCGATTCCCTCGGCGTTGGTCTTTTCAAGGAGCCCGCCGCGGTATGGGAAGAGCCTCTCAAGCGGAAGGTCCGGTGTTAAAATCCTCGGCTCCCCGTTCACGAGCTCAACGACGCGGACGTTTCCGGGGGGTATTCCGGCCTTCGTGATCAGTCTGAGGGTGGCGAATCCCGCTGCCCCCGCCCCGAAGAGCGCGACCGTGATTTCGCCGGGCTTCTTTCCGACCACCTTCAGCGAATTTATGAGCGCCGCGAGGACGACGCTCGCAGTCCCCTGCTGGTCGTCGTGGAAGACGGGAATTTCGAGCTCTTTCCTCAGCCTTTCAAGGATGTAGAAGCATTTCGGGGAGGAGATATCCTCGAGGTTGATTCCCCCAAAGGAGGGTGAAACGGCTTTTATAACTTCGATGAGGCGGTCCGGGTTTTTCTCGTCCACCACCAGGGGAAACGCATCGACTCCCCCGAAGGCCTTGAAGAGCAGAGCTTTCCCCTCCATGACCGGGAGTGCCCCGAGGGGCCCTGTATCCCCAAGGCCTAACACGCGGGTTCCGTCGCTCACGACGGCTATCGTATTTCCCCGGTTGGTGTATTCAAAGGCGTCCTCGGGATTTTTCTTTACCCTTCGCGAAACCTCCGCTACGCCCGGCGTGTACGCGAGGCTGAGGCTCTCTCCCGTGATGGGAACCTTGGGTATTACCTCTATCTTTCCGTTCCCTATGAAGTTGTCCCTGTGAAACGTTAGGGGGTCCATCTCACCACCGGGGTTTGTTGGCATGTATGAGTTAAAAGGGCTTTGGTAATTCCAGGTCTTTGACATTGATATGGAAACGGAAGAAGCTGGGGGAACCAAAAGCTTTTAAACCCAGGGCCGGTTCCTAATACCGGGTGTGGGCCGGTAGCTCAGCCTGGTATGAGCGCCGCCCTCGCAAGGCGGAGGCCGCGGGTTCAAATCCCGCCCGGTCCACCAGAAAACAAACCTTCCTGTTTTGGATATACTTGCCGTTTCTGGTTTCACCTGCCGCATTGTCTACCTCACGGTGGAATACTTTGGCATTTTGAAAAAACTGGGATTTTAGTCAAATTTTGTTCAATGTAATTGGGGAAAATTACTTAAGCACTTTGTCGTTTTTATCATCTGGTGATGGTTATATGGAATTTGACCTCCTGAAGGAACTGGTGTCCATCAGCTCCCCGTTTGGAAAAGAGGAGGAGATCTCCCGATTTATCGCTTCGTTTCTCGAGGAGCATGGCTTTGACGTGGAGCTCCTTCCGGTTGAGGGCTTTGGAAGCGACGTGGTGGCCTATCTTCCTGGAAGGAGCTACACCGTCGTTCTGAACGGTCACATGGACACCGTCAATCTATCCCCCGGTTGGACCAGAAATCCTCACGGTGAGCTGGAGGGCGACCGTTTCTACGGCCTGGGAAGCGCGGATATGAAGGCGGGCCTGGCGGCGCTCCTGGCCGCGTTCGTTGAGATGGCAGAGCTTCCCCGGAAGGAGCGGCCCAACATCATCTTCACCGCGGTCGTCGATGAGGAGGGCTACTCCAGGGGTGCCTGGGAGCTCATAAGGAGCGGAAAGCTGGACAGGGCTGACGTTGTCCTCGTCGCGGAGCCGACGAACGAGAGGCTCATGCTCGGTGCGAGGGGGCGCTTCGTTGTTCAGGTGGAGGTCTTCGGGAAGAAAGCCCACGCGGCGAGGCCGCACGAGGGGCTCAACTCCATAGAGGAGCTGGGGAGGTTCGTCGGCTCCCTCTGGAAGATACGCTTCAGGAACCACAGAAAGCTTGGCGTGGGCTCCTACTGCACCCTCAGTATTGAGGGCTCTGCCGACGGCCTGAGCGTCCCGGACTACGCCAGGGCGATAATAGACAGGCACGTAGTCATTGGTGAGGACTGGGAAAAGGTTAGCTCCGAGCTCCTCAACCTTGCGGGGAGGGTAAAACTGAAGGGGGACATCAGGGTCTCGAAGTTTGAGAGACCGACGCCGGATATGCTCCCCTACGTCGTCAGGGAGAACGATCGCTTTGTGAACATCTTCAAGTCCGCCCACAGGACCGTCCTTGGAGGAGAGCCCGAGATAATCTACGGTCGGAGCGTTGGGGACTTCAACTACTTCGGGACTTACCTCAACAAGCCGACGCTGGTTTACGGGCCGGTCGGTGGCAACTGGCACGGGAGCGACGAGTGGGTGAGCGTTGAATCCCTGAAGAGGGTAAAGCGCGTCTACGTTGAGTTCCTGAAGGCGCTGGTCTAGCGGTCTAAAAGAAGAAGTGGTGGTCAGAGCCTTCTTCCAACGAGGGCACCGACCAGGAACGCCCCCACCGCCGCTGCCGCCAGGGCCGCGGCGGGGAGTCCTTCCGGCGTCCCTTCCGACCGGGTGCTGGTGGAGCCATCGGTCGGAGTGGACGCGCCGGTGGGTATGATTATCTGCGGTACGCCGGTTGAGTTGTCCTGGGGCAGTGGGGTCTGCTGGGACGGCGCGCTGAGGAAGAGGCCGGCCGTCTCCCTGGCGTACTGGTAGAATATCATCGCGGTCTGCATGTCGTCGATACTCCCGTTCTCCTCGGCGCTCTTCTCGTAGCTCTCGGCGAACTCGTAGTAGGCCATCGCAAGGACGGGCGTGACACCCTGGCTCTGAGCCACCCCGATGGCGGTTCTGGCATCGGTCTTCATCGCTTTCATCTTATCCACAAGCACGCTCTGGTTATCTATACCCAGCGTGTCGAGGAAGACCTGCGCCCTCACCCTTGCCTCCATCGCCGTGAACAGTGCCGCCGAGTACTTGCCGTCCTCGTAGTACTGCTCTGCCTGCTGGATGCTCTGACTCAGGTCGCCCCCAACGGTGCCGTACATCGACTCTATGTAGGTCACGATGAGGTTGGACTCGTCTATGTAGTCCCTGGCCGTTGCCTTCACAACGTCCCTGCTTATGACCTCGTCGCCCGCGAACCTCTCGCCCAGCTCCGCCCATAGCTCTGCGGTTTTGGCCCTCTCGTAGGCGTATGCCGCATCGCCCACGGCGTCCCAGTAGTCTCCGCTGTAGTAGTACTTCCACGCCTCCTCAAGCAGCCCCTTGGCCTGCTCCACCCTCTCCTCCGCGGCAGCTACCGCCTGGAGCATCGTGACGCCCTTTATGGTTATCCCGGAGACGGTGCTTTCCGATGCGTTTATCTGGTTGCCTGTGGTCTTGAGGAGCCTCTGAACATCATCCTGCGACTTCACGTCCAGGTACCAGTCAACGTGCCTTATGATTATCCTCGCCTGGAAGTCCTTGCTGAGTGCGGTGTAGTACATTCCGTCGTCTATTGCTTCCTTTGACTGGTTGAGGATGGCGCTGGCCTGGTTCAGAGCCTCCATCAGCGTGGTGTAGGTGGCGTAGCTGACGTCGCTGTCCTTGAGCTTCTCAAGCGTTGCCCGGTAGTAGGAGGTTGTGTTCTCGTAGTCCCTGAGCGCGTCGTCCTTGAGGAACGACGTATCGACGCTGACGTAGGAGGGGCCTCGGGCCTCGGTATCCTGCGGCCGGTGAAATAGTAAACGGCGTCGTATATGTCCTTTATCTCGATAACAGTCAGGCCCCAGCGCTCTTTCGCGTAATCTACCACGTCCACCTTCTTCGTCTGGGTGTTTATCTCCACTATGCCCCCTATCTCCTTCTTCTGGGTTTCCTGGACGTACTGTATCCTCTGGCCCTCCGGAATCAGGAACACCTCGGCCCCGACGTCGTGGGCGGCGGAGGCCTTTTCCAGTATGCCGCCAACCGGACCGATGGTGCCGTCGGGGTTTATCATACCCGTCATCATCACCTTTGGATTGACCTGCCATCCCTCAAGGGCCGCGATTATTCCGACGGTCATGGTTCCGCCGGCGGATGGGCCGCCGATGATTGGGGAATCGGCTTTTATCTGAATGAAGACGTCGTACTTGTTCATATCCACACCGAGAACCTTGCCGGCTATCTGGGCGGCAAGCCTCGCGCTGGCCTGCATGTCCACCTCCGCGAGGGGCCAGGTTTCCACGTAGACGTGCCCCGTTCCGGGTGCGACGGTTATCACGAAGTCCGTGGCCACTCCGACGAGCTCTCCGTTGGAGGTCTTCGAGACTGCCGGTGCCTTTAGAACAACCGTGTGTCCCTCGCTCTGGCACTGGGCCGCTGCAAATCCTGCGAACGGCAGAATCAGCAGGGCTATGAGAAGCACGGCCGCTGTTCGCTTCATATTCTCACCCCGCACTTATCTCAACGGATTTTAATAAAGGGTTTGTGGTTCATCCGTTTAACTCAGGGACTGAAATCCAGTTGGGGGGCCATTTTCCATTCAGACCCGACCCCTCGAGATGGGCCGGGAGCCAGAAAAAGCTTATATATTCCTCTTCTCCCTCCGGAAGGTGGGGATGGGAATGGACATATTCAGCAGGCTCATCCAGAGGAAGTTTCAGAACATCGCCGCGGACAGGTACGAGGAGATAACCAGGAGGTACCGGGAGTTTTTGCTCCTTCCCGAGGAGTTTGTGCTTCCGGAGGTTCGTTCGATTCTGATCCCCATTGATAGGTTCTCCGGTGAGATACCGGAGGAGCTTTACGAGACGCTGAGCGCGTACAGCGGTGCGTCCGTGACGCTCGTTTAC
This sequence comes from Thermococcus indicus, assembly GCF_006274605.1. Taxonomy (NCBI): domain Archaea; kingdom Methanobacteriati; phylum Methanobacteriota; class Thermococci; order Thermococcales; family Thermococcaceae; genus Thermococcus; species Thermococcus indicus. The sequence continues at coordinate 2,151,012 of NZ_CP040846.1, read as the reverse complement.
ATCTCGGAGAAAAGAACTCTGGCGCTCATTGAGCAGACCCTGGGCAAGGAAGAGGCTGAAAAGCTTAGAAGTGCCAAAATGGAATTTGCCCGGGCCCTTGTTCTTAAAATAGCCCCGAGGCTAGGGGAGCTGGGCCTTAGAATAGAGCGGAGGCAGTTCATCGGGAGCAAGAGTGACGACGTTATAAGACTCATGGAGAACGATAACTTCGATCTCCTCGTCGTGTCCAGGAGCTACGGCTCGGAGGTTACGAGAACGTCGCCCGTAAGCCCCGTCGTTCTGAAAATAGTCCAGCATCTTGAGAGTCCGGTTATAATCTACTAGTTGGGTGGTGACCATGGAGCAGACCATCGCAGCAGGGATAGCCGTCGCAGTGTTCCTGGTAACATACGCCATGATAATCAGCGAGAGGGTTCACAGAACGGTTGCGGCCCTCTTCGGTGCGGCCGTGGTGCTGTTCCTCGGCATAGTGCCGTGGGAGGCGCTTCCCGAGCACCTCGACCTCGACACGCTCCTTCTCCTCATCGGTATGATGATAATCGTCAACACCTCCAAGGAGAGCGGTCTCTTCGAGTTCATAGCAATAAAGACCGCCAAGTTTGCCCGGGGGAGCCCTATGAAGGTTCTCCTGCTGTTTTCCGTCGTCACCGCCGTCATAAGCTCGGTTCTTGACAACGTTACAACCGTCCTGCTCCTGACCCCGATGCTCCTCTACATAACGCGCCTCATGGACATCAATCCTGTTCCGTTTCTCCTGGCGGAGGTCTTTGCCTCCAACATAGGCGGAACCGCCACCCTTATCGGCGACCCCCCCAACATAATGATAGGCTCCGCGGCCGGGCTGAGCTTCAACGAGTTCCTCCTTAACATGGGTCCGATAGCCCTCGTGGATCTGTTCACCTCCCTCGGGATAATCTACCTGGTCTACCGGAAGGCCATGAAGATCAGCGACGCCAAGCGGGACAGAATACTCTCTACCATCGGTGAGCTCGACGAGGCGGATGCCATAAGGGATCACTCCCTCTTCAAGAAGTCCGTGGCGGTTATAATCGGGGTGGTCATGCTCTTTTTCATCCACGACCGGCTTGGGATTGAGCCGGCGGTCGTCGCCCTCACCGGCGCCTCCGTTCTCCTCCTGTGGAGCGGGATGGACCCGGAGGAGATACTCGAAAAGGTCGAGTGGACGGCCATATTCTTCTTCATGGGCCTCTTCATACTCGTCGGTGCCCTTGTGGAGACCGGCATCATCGACGGGGTCGCCCGCTGGATACTGGGATACATCGGGAGCACCGGTGAGGCGCTGATTATAGTAACATGGTTCTCCGCGGTCTCCTCCGCCATAGTGGACAACATCCCCCTCACGGCGGCGATGATACCCCTCATAAAGGCAATGGGGAGTTCGATGAACGTTTACCCGCTCTGGTGGGCCCTCTCCCTCGGAGCATGTCTTGGAGGCAACGGAACCGCAATAGGTGCGAGCGCCAACGTGGTTGTCATCGGTATTGCGGCCAGGGAGGGCGTTAGGATAACGTTTATGGACTTCCTCAAGGTTGGTCTTGTTATAATGTTTGCCACAGTCGCCATAGGACTGGGGCTGCTCTGGATAAGGTACATAGGGGTGTGATGTCATGCGTATACTGGTCCTCGTTGATGGTTCGAAGTGGAGCCAGAAGGCGGCTCTCCATGCCATCGCCATAGCCAAGAAGAAGAGGGGAAAGGTCATACTCTTCTCGGTCCTGGACAGGAGGGAAGCCAGGGCCATGGCCTTCAACCTGGGAATGTTCAGCGAGAACCTCTCGGAGGTTGAGAGGTTTGAGGAGGAGATATGGAATGATATGAAGAGGAGCATCAAGCACCTGATGACGAACCTCCTGGAGCTCTGTCAGGAGGAGGGTGTGAACTGCTCCTTCAGGATAGTCGAGGGCTCCGCCAAGGAAAAGATCCTCGAAGAGGCCAACTCCGGGGGCTACAGTCTGGTCGTCATGGGTGCCTACGGCAGGAGCGGAAAAACGAGGATAGGGAGCCTTCTCGAGGAGGTAGTCGGTCTGATAGGCCCCCCTGTCATGGTGGTTCGCTAGCGCCTCCAGAGCGAGAGCACCAGCAGGGCCAGAACGACCACCTCCAGGGCGCCCACCACCAGCCCCACGTCCCGCTCTATCCACGCCGCCAGTTTGGCGGTCTCTATCGTCTTCTTGATTGCGAGCAGGAGGAAGGCTATCATCAGGTACATTGCCGGACGCAGGTGGCTCTTCCTGTACGCGATGAAAGAGATTCCGGCCAGCGTCAGCGCAAGGATCAGCGCCACGATAGCGAGTAGGGTTTCCATCATTCTACATCACCCACGCTCGTCAGCAGGTCTATCAGGTTGTCGGCCAGCTTCTCCCACAGGCTCGGCCGGTACTCCTTTATCAGCCTTGCTATCAGCTCGGGATCGTAGGAGAGGGTGTATATGATGCTCCTGCTTTCCTTCTCCGCGGTCACGACGCCGAGCTTTATCAGCTCGTTCATGTGGTAGCTCACCGTCGGCTGGCTGAGTCCAAGGCTCCTCGCCACCTCCTTCTGGTTCCTCGGCCCCTCCATGAGGAGCAGCAGTATCCTTCTCCTCGTCTCCGTCGATATTGCTATGAGCAGTCTCTGCGCCTTCTCCTCGAAGCCCTTCGGGAACAGGTAGCGCCTCTTGCCTGTTTTCCTTGAGAACACCCGGCCCTCCTTCTCGAGTTTCCGGAGATGGTACTGCAGGTCGCCTATGCCTATCCCGAGCTCCCTCGCCAGCTCCCGGAAGGTTATTCCCGGCTTGTCCGTGATCGTTTCGAGTATCTCGTTACGCCTCTCCATAGCCAACCCTTAAACCCTGTGGTTCCTCCATCTATACCGGATCTCTATAACAACCCATATAAAGGAACTCCCTTTTATGTCCATCGGTGTGCGTATGGAGGAACTGGTGAGAAAGGCCGAGGAACTGGCGGGACGTTACGGTATATCCTATTATGAAATTAGGATAACCCGTGTCACGGCAGCCCATCTCGGCATGCAGAACGGCCAGCTGGAGGAGCTTTCCCTCAACACCGAGATGGGCATAGGTGTGAGGGCCTTCAACGGGGCCTGGGGCTTTTCCAGCGCCAACGACATGACGCGGGCAGAGGAGGCCATAAAAACGGCCATGAAGATAGCCAAGCTCTCCCGCGGGGATTCGAGGATACACCTCGGTGACCCCGTGAGGGACAGGGCGGAGATAAAGGTGAGGAAGCCCTTCACCGACATCGATGTCGAGGACAAGCTGGCCCTTGTTAAGGAGATAGACTCCCTCCTCAGGGGGGAGAAAATAGTCAGCAGGGAAGCCGCATACGGCGACGGCCTGAAGGAGCAGCTCTACTTCAACTCCCTTGGGAGCGAGATAGAGACGGTGGTTCCGAGGATAAGGGTGAGGTTCTCGGTTACGGCGAGGGAGAACGGGGAGATGCAGACCTACTGGAGGTACTTCGGTGGAACTGCCGGCTGGGAGCTGGTCGAGAGCATAGACTTCCCCCACTGGGCCGAGCTGGTGAAGGAAAAGGCCCTCTCGCTCCTCCACGCCCGCTCGCCGCCCTCTGGAGAGTTCGAGATCATAATGGACCCCGAACTGACTGGCGTCTTCATACATGAGGCTCTGGGCCACGCGGTCGAGGCGGATTCCGTAAAGAACGGCGACAGCATCTTGGCCGGGAAGCTGGGCGAGAGGATAGCGGTGGAGGAGCTGACCGTTGTGGACGACCCAACACTTCCCGGCAAGTACGGCTCCTACGTCTACGACGACGAAGGAATCAGGGCAAAGCGCGTGGAGATAATCAAGGACGGCGTGCTCGTGAACTACCTCAACGACCGTGAGACGAGCGCTTTGCTCGGCCTAGAGCCGAACGGCCACGGCCGTGCCCAGGGCTACAACTACCAGCCCCTCGTCAGAATGAGCAACACTTACGTTGAGCCTGGAAGCTGGAGCCTCGAGGAGATGCTGGAGGAAGTTAAGAACGGCCTCTACATGGCCGGCGACAAGGGGGGCCAGGTGGATACCGCGAGCGGAACCTTCACCTTCGGTGCTACAGAGGGATACATCATAGAGAACGGCGAGATAAAGGATATGGTGCGCGATGTGGCTATGAGCGGGAGCATTCTTGAAGTTCTGAGGAACATCAGGGCCGTGGGAAAGGAGTTGAGGGTGGAGTTCCCCGGCTACTGCGGCAAGGGACAGGTGGTTCCGGTGGACGACGGCGGGCCGCACCTTTTAACGAGGGCTCTCGTGGGGGGATTGAGATGAACTCTTCCGTCGAGACCCTGGTGTCGATACTGGAGCGGGAGAACGTCGAGTGGGAGCTCTACTGGGAGGTCGGTAGGGGAGGCTCCTTCAAGATAGAGCGCGAGAGGCTCGAGCGCTCCCAGAGGAAGTTCTACTCGGGAATGGGCCTGCGTGTTGGCTACAACGGGAGGCTGGGCTTCTCCTACATAACCGGTCTCAACCACGACCGCGAAACGCTTGAAAACTTCGTGAAAAGAACGATAAAGCTCGCGAGGGTAAGCGAGGTGCCCTTCGCGGGGTTCCCCTCCGTGGGAAAGCCGCGCCCCGTCGGTGGGCTCTACGACAGGCTCATCGACGAGATTCCCTTTGAAGACGCCTACGCCCTCGCGGGAGACTTTGCGTCCAAGATGGCGGAGCTTAAGGGCGAGGGAGTTACCCTCTCCGGCTCGCTGGCTTTCGGCGTCAACACCTACGGTGTCGCGAACTCGAACGGTGTTTTCCTCGAGGAGCGCTCCACGGGAATGAGCGTTTCCGCCTACGCGGTCAAGGGCGGCGGGAGAACGGGAACCGGCTCCTACTATCAGTCGTACCGCTCGCTTCAGCCATTTGAGGAGCTTGAGCGGGCCATAACTCTCGCCATCGAGGAGGCGGAGCTGAGCGCTGCCGCCGGAAAGCTCGGGGGCTACTCCGGCACGCTGGTTCTCGAGCCCGAGGCATTCGGGGCGATCCTGGGAATTCTGCTCGAGAACCTCTACGGCGACAGCGTTTACTTCGGCAGGAGCAGGTTCTCGCGGCCCGGTGAGCCCGCGGCCGCCGAGGGGCTTACCCTCATCGACGACCCCTCCATCGAGGGTCTCCCCGGGAGCTACTCCTTCGACGGTGAGGGGACTCCTTCCAGAAGGACGGTTCTCGTTGAGGATGGTGTGCTGAAGTCCTTCCTCCTTGACCACACATACGCTTCGTTTCTGGGCATGGAGAGCACGGGCAACGCGGTTCGGGACTTCAGAACCATGCCGCACATAGGGACGAGCAACCTGCTGGTCAAGCCGGGGAAGGAGAGCCTCCGCGACTTCGAGGGGGTTGTTGTTAGAAAGGTCTTCGGCGAGCACACCGCCAACCCCGTCAGCGGCGATTTCTCCCTGACGGTTGAGCTGGGATACGTTGTTAAGAACGGGGAGCTTCGGCCATTCAGGGACAACATGCTTGTAGGAAACGCCTTCGAGGTTCTACGGTCAATCCTCGCCGTCGGGCGGGAGCCTGTTCGCAGGGGTTCCTTCGTATCTCCGAGGATTCTAGTCACCGCCAGACTGGTGTAGCTCCGCTACGTTTTTAATCCGTGAACTGTACTCCATTATTGGTGATGCCCTATGGTAGTGGATAATGTTGGGAGAATACTTGAGGGTCTCCTTCCGGGTGAGACTGTTCTTCTTGAATACACATCGTACGTGATGCCTGAGCTTCTGTTGAAGTCCTTCTGGGATTTCTGTGCTGAAAAAGGAATCCCGATGATAATTGATGATGTTCTCGATACCTTCGGTGAATACCTGATCAAGCTTGATGTTGGGGGTTTCGATGTTGAGGGACTGCAGGGGGTGCCCGTCATAAAAATAGGTGGTAGCTCGAGGACCGGCAACGTCTTTGGTATCGTTGATGTCGGCAGGCATTCCCTGGACTTCGGCTACTACGAGTCGATATACACGCGGGCGAGGGGAGATAAATTTGTGTTTAATCCCGTTCTTGGTTTCCACAAGCTGTTTCTCTCCCTGTCTGAGAGGGAGGTTCTCAGGCTCATACGGAACCTTGCGTCCTTCGTTGGTCACAGGGACAGGGTCGCGGTCTACGTTGTGAACTCCGATATAGCGGGCGCGACTTTTCCGGCGCATCTCGCGCTTTTCAGGGACGTGGCCACCACCGTTATGAGCTTTGACCTGGTGGAAACCGAGCAGGTTCTCAGGGTTGTTAAGTCTCCCAACCCCGACCTCCGGGGTTCGGCAGTATCCATCGATCTTTGGGCACGAGATTTTTAAGCCGTCTTTTCTAATCACTCTTGGTGATATGATGAGGGCAGCCTTAGCTGTGATTTTGATGATGCTTATGATACTGCCCCCCTCCGGGGCCTACGCGGTGCCCGAGCGGGGCGTCGTTTACCAGGTGATGGTTGACCGATTCTACGATGGGAATCAGAGCAACAACGAGCCCTTCTACGATCCGACCCACACCAGCTACCGCCTCTATTGGGGAGGTGACCTGGAAGGCCTGACAGAAAAGCTCGACTACATAGCGAGCCTCGGCGTCTCCATGATATGGGTCTCTCCGCTCAACGACAACATAAACAAAATGGCACACGGCTCTGCCCCCTACCACGGCTACTGGACGCGCGACTACAAGCGCATAGAGGAGCACTTCGGTGACTGGAAAGCCTTCAGACGGCTTGTAGAGGAAGCCAAGAAGAGGGGCATGTGCGTGAGCGTTGACTACGTCCCCAACCACTCCAACCCGGCAACGGACGGCGAGTTTGGAGCGCTCTACGACAACGGCACGTTTGTAACCGACTACTACCGGGACACCAGGAACGCCACGGTGAACCCGATAACCGGAATCCGTGAGAACCTCTACCACCACAACGGCAACATATTCACCTGGTCGGGAATCCCCCTCAAGTACGCCAACCTCTTCGGTTTAGCTGACTTCAACCAGCTCGATCCCTGGGTCGATTCGTACCTCACCGAGGGGGCGATGCTCTTTGCCGATTCAGGTGCCTGCGGCTTCAGGGTCGACGCCGTCAAGCACATGGAACTCGGCTGGCTGGAGGCCTTTTATCTGCGCCTCTACTCCAAAGGGCCACTCTTCATCTACGGGGAGTACTACTCGCTCTCTCCGGAAAGGAGCGACGATTTGTACGAGCTCTACCGCTACTCCAACGTCTCGCCGGTCCTCAACATACCGATAAGGGAAAACATCGTGAGGACCTTCGGCTTCGTGGGAAGCCTCGAAACACTCTCCAGAACGCTTGAGGACTATTACTCTCTCTTCGTCTATCCGAACAAGCAACTGAACTTCCTCGATAGTCATGACCTCGTCCGCTTCCTCAACGCGGCGAAGAGAGATGATTCCGTGGAGCGCTTTCACATGGCCCTGGCACTGACGATGACCCTGCCAGGGATTCCGGTGATATACTACGGCGACGAGAGCTACCTGGTGAGCAAAGACGGAAAGGGCGACCCCTACAACCGGCCGATGATGGCCTTCAACAACACCACCGAGGCGGCTCATATAATCAGAATCTTAGCCGAGCTGAGAAAGGCCAACGATGCCTTGGCTTTCGGCGACTTCAGGACGGTTTACGCCAACTACTCCGTCTGGGCCTTTGAGAGAACCTTCGGAAGCCACAGGCTCTTGGTCGTCATGAACAAGGGCTCGCCCGTCAACCTGACCCTCAACCTTGAGTGGTCGGACGGAACATACCACGATGCCCTCTACGGGGCCAAGATGAGCGTTTCGAATGTAAAGGCATCCCTCGAACTCCCTCACAACAGCATCTACGTCTTCCACGTCGAAGGAGAGCAGAAAGAACCTCTCATCGGCTCGGTAACCCCTTACACGGCCAAGCCGGGTCAGAGAATCCTCATTGGAGGGGCGGGCTTCGGAAGCGGTGGAAGGGTCATCATCGGCGGCGCTGAGGCGAGGGTTCTTTCCTGGAACTCGACCGGGATACTCGTCGAGGTTCCCGAGGTGAGAACTCAAAAAGCGTGGCTCGACGTCGTGGTCGAGACAGGTGGAAATGTCAGCGAACCGGCAAAGCTGCGCTACTATTCGGGGAACGACGTTCCGGCGTTGCTGGCGTTCAATGCGAGCCTTGTGAATGCCTCACTCTCCGGAACGCTCTGGATCAGGGGCAGCCTCCCGGAGCTGGAGGAGCCGAGGCCCATGTTCAAATCCTCGACGGGCTACTACTTCACAGTGGTTCCGCTGCCCCAAAACGTCACCTTTTCAGTGGAACTCTACACCGGCTCGTCGTGGGGAGAGCTCAGCCCTCTGGGCATTACGCTGTATGGAAAAGCTGGAAAAACGGTGCTCCTGGATGATAAACCTCCAATAGAAAACCAAATCTCTTCAACGATGCCAACAACGACGATAGTCCACAGGCCCATTGGAGAGAACCCTCTCCCCTACCTCCTCGCCTCCCTTCTCCTGCTCGGGGCGGCGCTGATAATCTGGAAGAAAAGGGGCTAAATCTGCTCGAGAAGCTTCTTTCTCTTTTCTTCGTACTCTTCGGCGCTTATAACACCCATGTCGTAGAGCTCCTTGAGCTTCTTGAGCTTCTCGATGGGATCTTCCTTCTTCTCCACGGCCGGTGTGTGCTGGACCGTGGTTCCAGTTGAGACGACCCTGCTGACGAGTTCCTTGGGCTTCTTCAGCACCCATGTCTCGTGGGTCAGGCCCTTCTTGATGTCCACACTCACGGGTTCAATGGCTATGGCATTCAAAGCGTCCTTTATGGCGTTTATCGTCTTTCTTGCCTGTTCCTTGTTCATCCAGCCGAGCTTTAGCCTCACGTTCTCCTCACCCTTAATGAGGAACTCCGAGGACACCACACCGAGCTCAACCCTGACTTCCTCGAGCTTCTGATAGGGTATGGCCTTCACGTCGTACCTTCCCAGGATCTTTTCGTCCAGGTAGATTATTCTCCTGTCGGTTATGAGGAGCCATTTGGGCTTTTCAAGGCTCACTTTCTTTTTAACGGTGAAGAGCACGTTCTCCCCGGCTTCCAAAACCTTTCCGGCGGCCTTCGGTAATTTACTACTCATACGTTCTCACCTGGGATGAATATGGACGGCGGTCTATATTAACCTTCTCTTTTTCCACCCGGTAGAGCAGGAAGAGAGTCCCCTGATCGACGCTTTCAATCAGGGGGCTCAGGACTTCTTCCCTTTCTCCTGTTCTGAGGAGGACCCTCCTTGGTCTCTCCCCCGTTTCGGCCTCCAGTCTCACGGTCTCCCACTCGAAGCCCATGGAACGGCTCACCGGCAGGGTCAGCGTCCTTTTTGGGGTCTGGATAACCACGCTCCCGTTGAACGGGGGGGTCTCCACCGCGACGATCACCCTCCTGTGATCCCCGCTTTCGATGGAGGAGTATGCGACAACCAGCCCCACCGTGATGAGAATCAACGGCAGCAGAGGGCCAGCCGCCGAGATTCCCAGGCGGCCGCCCGCCCAGAAGACCGCCAGGGAGAGAATGAACGCCCCCAGCAGGAAGAGAAGGCCGTAGAGCAGCGTTCTCTTTCCGACTTCCTGCCCGCCCAGTTCATTCAGAACGCCCTCCCACTCCTCTGCGGTCTCCACGTAGTCCGCGGTGATTCCCAGGGCGACGAGGGCGAATATCGGGAGCACAGATGAGAAGTACGGGCTGGCCAGTATTGCCTCCCCCAGGTTCCTGTAGGCTTCTGGAAATGCCACGGGCAGGAACTGCGACGCCCCGATCGTGTATGGGACCGCGTAGAGGGTCATCGAGAGGGAGACGGCCCTGCTGGCGGAGCCGCTGGATAGAAAGACTCCCAGCAGGATCGCCGCGAGTGCTGCTGGAAGTGCGTAGCCGCTCACCCCAGAGACGCTGGAATACGCCAGCGCGGTCAGAGCCGCCGCGGGGAGAACAACCGCGAATTTTGCGGGGGTGAGGCTCATCTTATCTCCCCCAGAAGCCTGGTTACTATCCTGCCCGTTTCCTCCTCGCCGGGCAGCCAGCGGATGACGTAGGCTCCGGTTTTCTCCAGGTCCTCCATTATCGCCCTCTTCTCCATCTCCATCAGCGTCCCTGTCCCCGGGTCGAGGGTCGGATAGACCGAGATGTCTATCACCATCGGCCTCGTCTTGCCCCGCCCCATGGCCCTCACGGTGAGCATTCCTCTCCTCGTCTCGGCCCACGTTCCCTCCAGGATGTTGGAGACGTAGACCACAAGGGGGGTGTACTGGATGAGTATCCTCCTCAGCCTCTCCACCGCGTCATCGAGCCTTTCCTCCCCAGTTTGGACCCTCTCAAAGCTCATCATGGTTCTAACGATTTCGTGGAGCTGTCTGGGCCCCGTGGCAGGTGGAATGAACTTTCCCGCTCCCAGCAGATAGAGCCCCACGTGGTAGTCCTTTCTCAGGAAGCTGTGGGCCATCGATGCGACCAGGTTCATGGCGTGTTCGTAGGGGCTCTCGCTCTCCTTTCCTATCTTCATCGCCTCCCGGGCGTCCACAATGAAGAGCACGGTCTTCTTTCCTTCCCTCTCGAACTCGTTGACGAGCACCTCCCCCATCCTCGCGGTCGCCTTCCAGTTTATGAGCTTCATCGGATCCCCCGTCTGGTAGTTCCTTATCTCCTTGAAGTCCGTTGAGATGGGCCCCCTTATGGAGTAGCTCGTCTCCGGAACGCTTATCCTGGCCTTTCTCCGGGTTTCAATCACAGATACCTCTCTCAGCACCCTGGGAACGGCCCTTATTCTCAGCTCCTCCCCGTAGAGCCCCCAGAGATAGCGGGTCCCGAGGGGATTCCTCGTGGTCACCTCGCTCCTGGGCAGGCTGTAAACGCCCCTGAGGACGGGCTTTATCCTGTAGGTGTATTCAACCTGCAGTGGCCTGGGGCCCTTGAAGAATACCCCGACGCTGCTGCCCTCGGTCAGCGCCACGCTCCCGGGCAGGGGGTCCCTGACGACCACTATACCCATACCGCGTTCGACCGTGACGCGCACCCTGACCTCGACCTCCTCACCGAGCCGCACCTCCCTCCGGGATATCCTCCTCACCACGGTTATGCCCTTCGGCGGTTCGATCAGTGTTCCTAGGGCCAGGACGGACAGGGGCACCGTGGCCAGGCCTATCATCCCGGGGGAGAGAAAAAGCGTCCCCAGGAGGAGCGCCCATAGGAGGTAGCCCGTCAGGTTCTTTCTCATCTTCCTTCCGCCCCTTTGGGAACGGGGGTCTTTTCCAGGGCTTCCATTATAACGTCCTCACCCCTGATGCCCTCAAAGGAGTACTCCGCCCTGATGACGACCCTGTGGGCCAGGGCATCGATGGCGAAGGCCTTGACGTCGTCCGGAAGAACGTAGTCCCTGCCCTCCAGAAGGGCGTTTGCCTTTGCCACCTTCATCAGTGCGATTCCGCCCCTGGGGCTCGGGCCGGCCTCCACCCTGGAATCCGCCCTGGCGTTCCTCACGAGCTCCGAGATGTACCTCACAATGTCCCTGCTGGTGAAAATTCTCTCCTCCACGAGGTCCTGGATTCTTACGAACGTCTTCCTGTCGATCATCGGTTCCATGTCCGCCGTTGGGTCGTCCTTTCTCCAGCTCAAACGCGCTTCAAGGATTGCCATCTCATCTTCCAGGCTCTTCGGATAGCCCACGCGCAACCTGAGGAGGAACCTGTCGAGCTGGGCCTCGGGGAGGGGGTAGGTTCCCTCGAACTCTATCGGGTTCTGTGTTGCGATGACGAAGAACGGCCGCTCCAGGGGGAAGGTCTCACCCTCTATCGTGACCTGGCGCTCTTCCATTGCCTCAAGTAGAGCGGACTGGGTCTTGGGGGGAGCGCGGTTGATCTCGTCCGCCAGAAGGACGTGCGTGAAGATTGGGCCTTTAATGAGCTCGAACGTTCCAAGGTTCTGGCGCCATACCTTCGTTCCCAGTATGTCCGCGGGGAGCAGGTCAGGGGTGAACTGAACGCGGGTGTATTTCAGGCCCAGAACCCTCCCGAAGGCTTTGGCCAGGAGTGTCTTTCCCAGGCCGGGGTAGTCCTCAAAGAGGACGTTCCCATTGACGAGAGCCGCCGCCAGGGTCTTCCTTATGACCTCCTCGTTGCCTATGTAGACGGTTGAAATTCTCTCCACAATCTCTTCAAGCTTCTTAGAGGCTTCCTCAATCTCGGTCATGGCTTTCACCCCATCAGATCCCTCAATCCTTCAAAAACTTCCTCCACGATCTTCCTTCTCCTCTCAAGCTCGGCCCTCTCATAGCGCCGCCTTATCCAGAGCGGCATGAGGGGGGAGATTGGTTTTCCCTCGTAGTCCGCCACCTTCGAGATGAGCGCTCCGAACTCCTCCCTGTCCCCGAAGAGCCTCGCACCGTAGTAGGTTACGAACGCCACCAGCGGCCCCCTTCTGCCGCGCACGATGAAATCCTCAACGGCCCTTCTGGCTTCCATCATCTCTGGGCCCAGCCTCTCCAGCGTTTTTGCCTCGTGCCTCCGCCACTGCTCGAGGAGGTAGCGCTCCGGGTCGTGCCCCGCCACGTGGGAGTACACCATCGATCCGGCCAGAACGACGCCCAGGACGAGCACCAGCCACTCCCCGTAGAAGACCAGCTCTGGGTGACTCTCACTGAGTTTCCCTCTGACGGAAACGTAAAGGCCCAAAACGCCGCCGAGGGCACCTATTCCAAGCAGGTTTCTCTCGATGACCTCCACCCAGGGGTATCTTTCGATGAGTTCGGAGGCGGCGTAGCCGAGCAGGAACGCGGCCCCGGCGTAGCTGAAGACGCTTCCGTAGGCCATCAGCGGGGGCGTTCTGGACAGACCGTAGAGGGCCAGAAAGACCCCGATCCCCCTAACGACCCTGGCCCGCTCCTCCAGATTCGGCGCGGTGAGTGCAACCCCCGTGCCGAATGAAATCAGGGCCAGCGGGAGGCGCCACTCCGGGATCGGGATGAGAAGGGCCGCGGCCGAGAGACCGAGCGGCACGAGAAGCCCGGCGAGGAGCTCCCTCCCCAGCCCCTTCGCCACCTCCCGTGCGGTCATAAACAGCGCTAAAATTGCCGATGGCTCCTTGATGGCGTTGAGGGGCTCCGCCCAGGGCGAAAGGGCGTAGATGAGGGCAACCGCCCCGAAGTAAATGCCTATCCTTCCCCAGTTGAGCTTAAACAATGCAACCACCTCCAACCAGCTCGAGGAGCGAGCGGTAAAATCTGATGAACTCTCCCCGCGACACCTCGACCGTGCTGTACTTGGCCCTCTCGAAGACCTCCGTTAGGGTGTCTAGGGGCTCCCATGGGTACATCATGTCCGTCAGCGCCGCGGCTATCTCCCTGGGGGTCATCCCTTCGACGTCCAGGCCGGTCCCTCTGGCCCACGGCAGGAAGCACCTCTCGTAGTAATCGATCACCGCGTCATCGTAGCGGGGTACTATCCTCACGGTCGCACGTTCGATGAGCTCCCCGCAGCGGGCCTCTATGGTGTGTTCCCCAACTTCCAGGGCCAGGGTAAAGTCCCTGCCCTTCCCAGCCGGCTTTCCATCAACGTAAAGCTCCGCCTTTCCCTCGCACTCGATGCTCAGCTCCACCGTTTCCCCCTCCCTGAATACGGGAATACCGTTGTTGAAGATAATCTTCAGAACCTTCTCCACTCCCCTCTTCTCCGGTTTTCTTCTCACGAGACGGTATCTGACTATCAGTGCACCGATAACCAGAGCTATGGCAATGTAGGTCCAGGGGATTCCCCGTTTTCTGGATATCACGACGTGGAACCTCCCGCTCGCGGGCAGGTAGTAGGAGGAGCCGTCGAAAGCAACAACCACCGTTGCGTTGGTTTCCTTCTCCGGCACGGGGACTTCTAGGGTGGCTATTCCAGAACCGTTGGTCATTACCCGCATCGCGAAGCCGTCCACGCTGACGTTGAGGTAAACCCCGCTTACCGGATTGTTGGCGGAATCAACGACCCTGAACCTCAGCGCGGCGGTTTTTTCGCCCTCCGCCCTCGGCGTCAGGAGCTCTATTTCCACCGGTGAAAGAACCGCTACCGCTGTTCTCCCCAGGGTTCTGGTGCCGTGGCGGAATTCCACGGACCTTTCCCCGACAGTCTGGAATGGTTCGATCGTCAGTTCAAAGCTCCCGTTGATCACGTTTACCTGATACGTCTTCCCAGGGAACACATAGGCCTGCAGGGTCGCATCTTCCACCCCAGCGACCTTTCCGCTGATTCTGACGGGCTCCCCGATTTCTCCGGTTATCCTCTCCGGAACCTTCAGCTCAACGGTCGCCACCGTGACGTTCATGGCGGACGGGGAGTAAACGGGACTTCCGGGGTACCTCACGGTCAGCACGTGCCTCTCAATCTGGGGAAGCTGGAGAACCAGGGAGAACCTGCCGTCCGTCAGGGTGGTGGTCTCTCCGAGGGGCCTTCCATCGAGGTAGTATTCGATGCTGGCATTGGCTATCGGTCTCCCCGCCCCGCTGAGGAGACTACCTATGACCGTGACGTTGCCGGGTCTGGCCAGGATCAGCCCGGGCATCGAGAATCTGGCCAGCCCCCTGACTTCGACCGTGAACGTGGCCCCTGAGGGGAGGTAGGGGTATCCGAGGGGGGTGAGGTAGTATACGAAAACCTGCTTCGTCCCGGGGGAGAGGTACACCGGGATTTTAACGGGGAGTGCGAAGGTCCCGTTGGATGCGTTTGCGTAGCCTATCAGGACGTCCCTTTCCCCGTCGTTTATGAACGCCGCCACGCTTCCCAGGCGCGGCCGCTCGCCCGTGGTGCTGCCTTCCACGGTTCCGTTTATGACGAACGAGCCCCCGGCGGTCACCGCTCTCTGTACCCCCGCTTTTATTTCGGTTCGCTCCACGACGAAAACCGGGAGGTGGATTTTGTATTCGTCTGCTCCCCTTGTGACGGTGAGGTTCTCGATGTGCCAGCCGTTCGGGTAATCGTCGGGGGAGATTAGCCTGACGTACACCCTGGTCTCGTTCCGAGGGGTCTCGATGGAGAACCAGGAATCCACCAGCGGGGATTCCGTTCTGAGGCCCGTCCCCCCTGTGCCTGGCACGGTGAGCTCCAGGGTAAGTGCATCGTTCTTGCGCAGGTACGCCACGGCCGGGTCGGGCAGGGCGCTCACGTTTCCGGGGACAGTCACCGGGACGATCCGGGTCAGCGAGTTTCCTTCCCTGTCCGATGCCCTGACCATGAGGGGATAGTAGCCGGGCTCCTCAAAGGGGCCCACCGTCAGGTTGTATATCCCCGACTCCCTGATGAGCGCTATCCTCCCGAGGGTCGGAACGTCCACGGTGACGCTCGAGTTCGTCCCGCTCGCGACCCGCTCGAACTTTATCGTAACCGTTCCGGAGGAATCGGGCTCAAGGGGCATCAGAACCCCGGGTGCCTCCAGTTCGAAGGGCAGGTACACGTTCTGATCCGTGGGGTGCAGGGGGTCGAAGACCAGCCAGCCGGTGTTCTTGAAGTAAACCTCGGCCCAGAAGTGCCTGTTCTTTTCGGTCACGACCTGGGTCTGGGGGACTGCATCGATGTAAACCCCCTCGACGAGCCTCGCGGGAAGGCCGTTCAGCCTGGCCAGAACCACGAGGGCGGAGGCGAAGTCGTATGCGCTGCCCGTCTTTGATTCGAACAGGAACCACGTCAGCCTGTCAGCCCCCTCGGGGGGAGTCACGTCCTCCACGTGCCTGTAGTTGCCGGCCAGGTACCTGACTATACTGAGTGCTTTCCAGTAGTCCGAGCGTGCCCCCGTCGTTATGCTCTCCGCCAGGGCCGTCAGCCGGGTGTCGTTGGGGGCCGAGAGATACTCCGTCTGGTTTCCAGCGGTGAGGTTGACCAGGTATGGCATGTCGAAGGTGTAGCCCACCGCGGAGAACGAGTAGGTCGTCACGTTCATGGGTGTTCTGAAGAGGTTGTATTCAGGAATCGCCTCGGCCCCGGCACCGTCAACGCGGGTCGTGTAGAGGGAGGTGAAGAGGTTCCCGCTGAGGGGAAGAAACGAGACGACGGTTATTATATCCCTTTCGGCGTGATGGGGGACGTTTATTTCTGGTGGGGCGATGACGTTGCTCGGAATCGCCGTGGCGTTTTCCGTCCTCCAGCTCCCGTTGATGTAGTCGGTGTACACGTTGAGCCTGAGGTAGTGGGTGTGGGCCGCCCCAGTTACGAGGAGAACGAAGTGGGGAGAAACCGGAGCCTCAGCCGGCGGCCCGGTTTCGTTGCTCTCGTTCCCGGGCGGAAGCTTCGGAGAGAGTATCTCCTCGATGCTCTTGGTTCCGGGCGGGGCCTCGATGAGGGCTGGTCCAAGCACGACGGAGACAAGGAGGAGGGAGAGCAGTGTCAGCGTGAGAAAGGCGATGTATTTCCGCCTCACCATGATGTTCTTTACCTCAACCGTGGGTTATATAAGGCTTTTCATCAGTGTATAAATTTGACCATTAATGTGCCCCATTTCCAAAACCCTTAACTATCGCTGGGTCGTCATTGGATTGGTGGTGTTATGGAATTCGAGCGGAAACCCCTCATAGGCATGGTTCACCTGAAGCCCCTTCCGGGTTCCTACCTCTACGTTGGGAACCTTGATAACGTCATCGAGCTGGCCGTTAATGACGCGAAAACCCTTGAAAAGGCGGGCTTCGACGCGATGATGGTCGAGAACTTCGGCGACATCCCGTTCCCAAAGTACGTGGACAAGACGACTGTCGCGGCATTCACGGCCGTCGCCAAGGCAATCCGCGACGAGGTGAGCCTGCCCCTGGGGATAAACGTCCTCCGCAACGACGGGATAGCGGCTTATTCAATAGCCTACGCCGTCAGGGCGGACTTCATAAGGGTGAACGTGCTGAGTGGCGTTGCCTACACTGACCAGGGCCTCATAGAGGGCATCGCCCACGAGCTGGCAAGGCTCAGAAAGCTCCTCCCGAGCAAAATCAAGGTCTTCGCCGACGTCCATGTCAAGCACGCCGTCCACTTCTTCGAGTTTGAGGACGCGGTAAGGGACACCATTGAGAGGGGCCTCGCAGATGCGATCGTCGTGAGTGGAAAGGCGACCGGAAAGCCAGTCGATTTGGAAAGGCTCGCATTGGCGAAGAGGGTCTCGCCGGTGCCGGTGGTGGTCGGCTCCGGGACGACTTACGACAACCTGCCGGGGCTATGGAAGTTCGCGGACGGCTTCATAGTGGGCACGTGGATCAAGCGGGACGGGAAGGTCGAAAACGAGGTCTCCCTCGAGAGGGCGAGGAAGCTGGTCGAGCTGGCGAATAAACTTCGAAATTCGTCTTAGAAATCTTTCAAATCTCGAATTTTATTTTGCGAAAGACTTATTACCTATGACTGCGTAACAAGTAAAAAGGTGAACCCTGTCCCGCTTTTCTCTTCCGCGAGAGGGGTTCCTTGGGAAGGGACTGAGATGTGTTTAACTATCATCACCACGGCTTCTCAACCGGATACGGGTGGTTATCCAACCGGGTTCCATCCGTTGGGACCGGTCGTGGGAGCGCTGGTTTTTGCTTTCGTTTTCATCCCCGTCCTTCTTCCGGCGAGGGTCACAAAAAAGAGGAGGGATGAGACTTGAGCAAATCCAAAGCCCTTGCGCTTATTGTAATCACGCTTTTAATGACCGTTGGCCTTGCCTCGGCGGTTTTACCGCCCCGGGGCGCGATAGAGAGAATTCTAACCGATAAGGGAGTCCTAATTGGCAGGGTTGATGCCGCCGAGGTGGAGAGCGGTGTATCCTATATGCACCTCTACGGAAGCGGGAACTACTCCGAAAGCGGAATGGCCCCATATCATGTGAGCGTGCACATAAAGAGGTACGAGGTTGGTTCGCCGGAGGACTTCTCCCGCCTCGACGAATATGCAAAGCCAATGAACCTCACCCAGGACTTTAAAATCACTCCGCTAAAGACCAACATCACATACTATCCCGATGGCTCTGACGGCGCCCCTGTTACCAGGGAACTGCTGGTGGGCTACGAGTTCACCTACTCCTTCACCGAGACCTACACCGTCTTCACCGTAACACTCACCGCCTACGGTGGCTACTCCAAAAGCCCCAACGACTTCATAGAGACGAGCTGCGTTTACGATATCAACGGGAGTTCAACCTGCTACGACTACTTCAAGGAGGATGAATACCGGAAATACCGCGAGCAAATTCTGGCCGTTATGAACTCCGACTTTAGGGGCTTCTTCTCAGGAATGGCCAACGATGTCTTCAACGCGGTGATATCCCAAAACTACCCCCTCCGGGTCGGTGATATAACCATATCTGCCATAAGCAATTACGGGAGCAACGAGTCATCGTCCGGTGAGGCTTCGGTTAGTCCGGGCTACATCGGCGAGATATACTTCACTCCAGAGGATGCCAACGGGACGACGCTTATGGCTCTGACCTTCAACCTCTTCGACGCCAACGGGATATATTCTTTGACCGTCTCGTACTCTGGGCCTGGAGGGCCTTACAGCGGGAAGCCAAGGGTTCTGACTGAGGAGGAGTACTTTGCCAAGCTCACTTCCGAGAGAACCTCAACTGAGGCTTACCTTTGCGAGGGCTGGATGAGGAACGGGATGGCGAGCGTCGTCCTTGAAATCCTAATTCCGCCCGGAGAACTCAGGGAGGGCCCCGCGAGGGCCGTGGTTAGGACAGATTCCGGCGAAGAAGTCGAGGTTTCGTGGATGTTCGTGAAATCTGAAAACGCAGGGGAGGCAAACGCGACAACTCAACAACCTGAAAAGGCGACCGTGAGGATAACCTCCCCAAGGAACGGTGCCAGGCTGGAGCCGACCGTTGGGGATGCCTTCGTCATTCCCCTCTGGGCTGAAGTTAAGGGCAACGCCTCCTACGCCGTCGTGATTTCTCCGGATGGTTCAAGGCACAGGGTAGATGCGGGTGGGGGCTTTATAGCGGACATCTTGAGAATCACCAACCCCGGAAACAGCGGTGAGATTTCGGTTCAGCTCTACGATGCTGAAGGAAACGTCATAGCCTCGGACAGCGTTAGTTTGAACTTCTGGGGCGAGGAGAAGCCCGGTGATGGTATAGACAACGACGGGGATGGTTTGATTGACTGCGACGACCCTGACGTCTTCACCTGCGACGAGTGCGTTCTGGAAAAGCAGAAGGAGTGGGCCGAGGGGATATACAAGCGGCACGTTGAGTACCTGAAGAAGGCCATCGAGCTGAACCCAAGCATGGAGAGCGTTTACTCGATTTACCTCGACGACATCAACGAGATTCACGGGAAATACGGGGACAATCCTGAGGAGATGGTCAGGCGGATGAACGCCTACATGAACGAGAAGGTCTACGGGAGGCAGAAGCTGAATGCTTACCTCTCGATATTCAAGGACGACCCCGAGAAGCAGGCGGAACTGCTCGATATCGCCAAGAAATACCAGTACGACCCTATAATGAGGGACATAAAGCTCAAAGATTTCGTATACAGCCACGCCGAGGAGGAATCCACAAAGGAGGCCCTGAAAAACGCCATTCTAACGGGAATAATAGACCCGCCCAAGTGGCTGGTGGGAGGTCAGTACGGCTCCGGTGGGGCACTCGACTGGGCTCAGTTCGTGGCCACAAACTTCGAGAAGGTTGGAGATACCGTCAAGCTGAAGGGAAATGCCAAGGTGAAAATGCTCACCACCCCCCTCGGCATATTCCTCGTCGCCCAGGACGCGAAATCGCTGATGGACCAGGCGAGGGAACTGAGCAAGATGAACCTCGACGACAGAACGAAGGTTTCCATAATAGTCCTTGATGGGGCCACCAAAATAGGCAAGCTCCTCGACCCGACTGGCTACTTCGGTAACATGGCGGACGCTACCGTTTCTTCCCTCGTGAACCTTAGGAAGAAGCTCGAGGAGAGGAACGGGGGCTGGTTCACCTGGAACGGCTACGTTCTCCACGAGACGGAGACGCCAGGAATATACGAGGACTACGAGACGGGAAAGAAGTTCAGGCGCGTGAGCGGCGGCTGGCTCGGTCCGACGACCTTCGTGGAGGTGAAGTGAGATGAAGAAGCTCATCGTGCTCCTCCTGGTGGTTCTCCTCGTTGCCTACATCTACCACAGCAATCCGAGGGTAATCGACGACCTCACGAAGAAGGCCAGGGAGAAGGCCGAAGGCATCGACTCGGGGAATGAAAACCCCGGAAACGATAACGGAAACTCTGCTGGAACCAACACCGGGGAGAAAGGCTTCTCCGGCTCCGGCTGGGCCGGCAACGGAAGCGAAGGAGACGTCTACATAGGCGAGGGATTTGGAGCGGTGAGGGTGAACTCGACCTACGTCCTCTTCCTCGACAGGAACGACGACGGAAAAATAGATGCCGTCTACCTTGACACGACGGGGGATGGAAACTACGATACCAAATACCTCGACCAGAACTACGACGGCAAAACCGATGAGTGGGTAACGACGTTCAACGGCGAAAAGAGCTACGCCTGGGATTTGACCGGCGATGGAATCGCAGATGTTTACGACACCGACGGCGACGGGAAGGTTGACGCGTGGGACATAAACTCCGACGGGGTTATAGACGAGAGGGACGTTGACGGGGATGGAAATCCGGACCTTCACGACATGGACTTCGACGGCGTCTTCGACGAGTTCCAGGGCGGGCCGGTCCTCGCTTCCCCGGAAAACGAAACCGCCGCCTGCCCCCAGACCGTTGAAGATGCCTACAGGCTCTATGTTCAGGCCTACAACAACGTAACCAAACTCCAGGCCCAGTACAACGACGAGCCGAGCGACGAACTCAAGGAGAAGCTTGAGGAAGCCTACGGGAAATACGAGAAGGCCAAAGCCTGCTACGAGTCATTCACCGAAACGGAAAGCGGGACGGAAAGAGAGAACATTACCGGCGAGCTCGGTGGGCTGATGAAAGCAACGCTCTCAACCAACGGTAGCGTTGGAATAAGGTTCTCCACCGGCGAAATTTTCCAGACCCTTGAGGACTGGGAGAAGATGGATATAGCGTTGGAGCCGTGGTGCGTGGATTATCCGGCGATACTAGGCCACTACGTTGACATCGGAGCAAAGAGCCTTGAGGAGCTTACCGTTGGGGACATCCCAGCCTCAGGATACCCAGCGGAGGAAGGAGCTATGGAAGTGGTAATCGGCCATGTTTATGTGAACAGAAACTCCGACGGGAGCTACACTGCCTTTACCCTCGTTTCCCACGAGAGAATCGGAGACTGCGGGCACGTGGTTGAAATCGAGTACAGAAACGCTGGGAGGTGAGAAAGATGGGATTGTTAAAAAAGCTCGTGGTGGGCTTCTTCCTGCTGATACTCATCGGAATAGCCGGTGTTTTCGGCGTCCAGTACTACTACACTCACGCCTACGACAAGGTTCCGGTGGAGGTCAAGACCGAGACGGTTTCGGGTGATGTCTTTTACCTCAGCCACGTCCTTGAACCTGGGAAGTACTACATAAACGCGAGCAGTGAAGGGACAGTCGAGAAGATAACGATACTCGACGAGAACGGCAACGTTCTGACAGAATCCGAAACCGACAGCCTGGTCTACGGTACAACACAGCGTTTCCAGGTCAGGGTGGACTATAAGGCCCCGGTAAACGTCGATTCCTACAAGGTCAGCGTTGGAATCTACCGGCTGGAGAAGAAATGAGGCCATTTTCTTTTTTCTTTTATGTCATTTTGTGGTGAGACCTCGAGTTCGTCCGGATGCGCACGTGGCTCAAGCGGGGACGGAAAGGGTGGAAAACGAGGTCTCTCTCGAAAGGGCGAGGAAGCTGGTCAATTTGGCGAAAAGTCTTCGCCATTGAAGAAATTTTGTTTATAAAATCCTCACTTGAATTTTCTTTTCCGAAAGTCTTATTACTCATAACTGCGTAATTTGTTAAAAGGATCAACGCAGAGCTGTCCCGCTTTTCTCTTTCGCGAGACGGTTTTGCCAGGAAGTGATCAGATGCCCTCGGAACCCCTCACGGGCCTGAACGTTCTCGGCCCGCTACTCGGGCTTCTCCTGCTCATTGGGGCAGTTATAGTTTTCCTCCTGCTCGCGAGGTGGTTCCTGGGGCTCCTTCGGAGGCTGGTATGATGTTCAAGAACCTGATTCTTTTCCTGGGAGTTGCACTCCTACTCGCCCTGCCCGTTTCTGCCTCCCAGTTTCCGGATCGGTTACCCGCGATAACGAAGGAAGAGGCCGAATCCCTCGGCCTGATACTCACCTTCGGCCAGGGTGGGGGCGGCTGGGAGGGTTCAAACTACGTCAACGTCGTCCAGGACTTCATGTGCGCCAACCACAGCCCTGAGAGCGCCAACTACATCCGGGTGGGGGCGACCTACTACACCGATAACGAGGCCGTTGAGCTGTTTAATGGGCTCCTCAAAGACTTGCCGAACTACACGGACTACGAGTACGACATGACAGATGACTATGGGCAGAAAATAGGCGTGGAGTTCTGCCATTTTGAGTTCGAGTCTGGAAGGAACTACGTCAGCCTGAAGTCCTTCTGTGGCAAGAGGTACCTCGACGGAACCGGCTTCACGGGGGTGACCCACACCTACGATGTCCTCGCCAACGACCACTACTTGGTGAGTGCCAAGGTTGAATATCTGGTTGGGGCGAACGCCTGCGACCTCGAGGGCCTCGCCCCGGTTCTGCTCAACCTCTACCTGAGCAGAATCCCCAACACTACGGTTAGGGTCCCGGTTAGCTCATCGGTGGCCGTTCCTGAAAGCCCGGAGGTTTCTTCCAACGGATTGACTCCGGATGCTGCCAGAAGAATGGCGGAAACCAAGGAGGGACTCAAAGCTCTCGGTGAGAAGTGGGGAGGATTCGTGGTCGTCAAAACACCGAGGGGAGACGTTATCAGGGTAATCAACTCAGACCCGGACTATTCCGGCGGAAGCTCGGCACTCGGCTGGAAGGCCAAGTACTACGGCAACAAGGCCCTCGATACCTTCATCGACCAGGCCGCAAACTACCTCCCCAAACCGCTGGGGCTCCTCAAGGACTACTTCAAGGCCGACAAGGACGTCAACGTCTTCTCCGATAGCGAGGCGGTGAAGAAGACCGCCAAAGACCTGCACGTGGACGAGAAGAGCGCCTCGTTCTACAACGACATGTCGGACATAGAGAACCGCGAAAAGGCCATGTCCCCCTACAAGAACGCAGTTCCATCGAACATCGAGACGAAGCCGATCGAGGTGGTTCTCAACTCTATGGGCGTGGCAATAAAGAAGACCCTGGCCCAGGACTACCGGTGGGAGTTTGAAGCCACCGCGAAAATTGCCATCCGCTACAAGAAGGCCGGCATGAAGTACCGCGACATCATCAGGAACACCATCGACGAGATGAGGGACACCACCACGGGGATGCACAGGGTCAACATGATGAACAGGAACTCCAAGGGCGACTTTAGAGACCAGGAGGCAAGGATACGGTTCTACATAAACAAGCTCTACGAGGAGGGGGTAATATGAAGGGAAAGGCCCTCCTCCTGATACTGCTCCTCATCGGTGGCTACGTGTACTTCAGCGGGGGCTTCCAGATTCCAGACGACCTAAGCCCGGAGCGGGTTATCGATACCGCCAAAAACCTGACGAACAACGCTGGTGAGACATCCACCGCCACAGAAACTCCTTCATCCAACGGGGCGGAAAGTCCCGGCACCGATTTAGCCGGGAACGTCACCGTTATGAACTCCGGCAACTGGACGGTTATACGCTTCGAGACGAGCATTATAGACGGGAGCCTTCCCGGTGCCCTCTACACCCTCGCTGAGAAAGCTCGCGAAAACGGCTCCGAGAACATCAGGGTCGAGGCCTACTTCGGGGACGAGCCAGTAATCGCGCTGACGGTCAGAAACGGTGACCTCGACAATGCTACCTTCGAGGATATTAGAAGGCCGGAGTTCATGATTGAAAACGACCTGGGCCTCTTCGATGTCCTCGTGCACAATGTAGCCCTAACTAACGACACAGCGAGTGTTTCCCTCGAGTATCTGGCTGGAGAGGACTTCTTCTGGAGGGACTACACTAAGATGAGCCTCGCCATACTGGAAGCTGTTCCCTGGGTCGAGAGGGTGGAGATAGTCTACCTCGGTGAGAGGAACGTCAGCGTTTCCGTCTCCAGCGACGCTCTCCTGAAGGCCCTCTCGGGAGAGCTCTCTCCCGAGGAGTTCGCGAACGCGATAAGCGTCCGTGAGATTGGAAGTGAGTGAGGTGTGAAAATGAAGAAACTCGTCTTTGCCCTGTTAGCGGTGGCCCTTCTGGTCATCGCCGCTGGCTGTGAAAATCCGGACACGAATGTGAAGACTGAGAAGACCCTCACCATAAACGATGTAACTGTGCACTACTCCGGCGACGTGTCGCTCTCGCAGGCCAAGGCGCTCATTGACTTCGTTGGAGAGACCTTTCAGATAACCGGTGAAACGGACGTCTATTTGGCTAAGAGCGGGGATGCTTACATCGTCGAGGTGACCACGCCTTACACAAGCCCGGACCAGATAGACGATGCCACGAAGTTCTACGTGAAGATGATGGCCTCGAAGATGTCGCAGGACGTGTTCGGGGGCTCTAAATCGACCCTGAAGCTCGTGACGGACGAGAGGGACGAGCTCTTCTCCGCGGAGAGCAGGTACTCGTACGTGAACTCCGGCACCATATACGTGTGGTACGCTGACGCCGGCGAGGATAAGGCGAAGGCCGTGCTTGATTATGCGGTCTCGCTCGTCGGCGAGGGGCCGTGGGACATAATCCTCGAAGGGAGCGATCCCTACGACGTGAAGGCTGTGAGCTCCTTCGAGAGCAGGGACGAGATAGGCGACGCCGAAAACGCGTATAGGCAGATGGCGTCCGACCTGTCTCAGAAACTTGGCGGGGACGTGGTTGTCCACGTATTGAACCCCAAGGGGAAGGAGATAGCGGCCTTCAGCGGCTGAGGGCCCGGAACCTTTCCCTCCCTCATTAATTCTCCCTTTCCTTTGGCGTGAGAAAACGTTATATTTTCCCTCTCCCAACGCGTACCATAATTCTCACGGGTGAGATTCATGGGAAGGTACTTCGGAACCAGCGGGATTCGAGAGGTCGTCAACGAAAGACTCACCCCCGAGCTTGCCCTCAACGTTGGCAGGGCCCTTGGGACTTTCCTTGGTGAGGGAACGGTCGTCGTCGGCATGGACACGAGAACGAGCGGTGAGATGCTGAAGAGAGCTTTAATAAGCGGGCTCCTTTCGGCGGGAATAGACGTTATAGACATCGGCCTCGCGCCCACGCCCCTCACCGGCTTCGCCATCAGGCTCTACGGTGCTGATGCGGGCGTTACGATAACGGCCAGCCACAACCCGCCGGAGTACAACGGCATAAAGGTGTGGCAGGCCAATGGAATGGCCTACACGCCGGATATGGAGAACAGGCTTGAGGCCATCCTGGAATCCGGGAATTTCAGGAAGGCCCCCTGGAACGAGATTGGGAGCCTCAGGAAGGCCGACCCGAGGGGGAGTACATCAGCGAGGCCCTTAAAATGGTTCATCTTGGGGATTCGTACACGGTCGTCCTCGACTCCGGCAACGGTGCCGGCTCGATTCTGAGTCCATACCTCCAGCGTGAGCTTGGCAACAGGGTTATCTCCCTCAACTCCCACTCCAGCGGCTTCTTCGTGAGGGAGCTCGAGCCGAACGCGGAGAGCCTGTCCGCTCTGGCAAAGACCGTGAAGGCCATGAGGGCCGACGTTGGAATAGCCCACGATGGCGACGCCGACAGGATTGGCGTCGTTGATGACCTGGGGAACTTCGTGGAATACGAGGTCATGCTAAGCCTCATAGCCGGCTACATGCTCAGGAAGTTCGGGAAGGGGAGGATAGTTACCACTGTAGATGCCGGTTTCGCCCTAGACGACTACGTCAGGCCACTTGGCGGAGAGGTCATTAGAACGCGCGTTGGGGACGTTGCCGTCGCTGATGAATTGGCCAAGCATGGCGGCGTCTTCGGCGGCGAGCCGAGCGGAACCTGGATAATGCCCGAGTGGAACTTGACGCCTGATGGCATCTTTGCTGGAGCGCTTGTTCTTGAGATGATAGACAAACTCGGCCCGCTGAGCGAGTTAGCAAAGGAAGTCCCGCGCTACGTTACGCTCCGCGCCAAGATACCCTGCCCCAACGAGAAGAAGGCCAAAGCGATGGAAATCATAGCGAGGGAGGCTTTGAAGAGCTTCGACTACGAGAGGCTCATAGACATAGACGGGGTCAGGATTGAGAACTCCGACTGGTGGATCCTCTTCCGCCCGAGCGGAACCGAGCCGATAATGCGCATAACTCTCGAGGCCCACACCGGGGAGAAGGCCAGAGCTTTGATGGAGAAGGCGGAGAGGCTGGTGAGGGAGGCAATAGCCAGGGCCTGATCACTTCAACCTCTTCAGCTTCTTTCCTATTATCGCGAAGGTCGCCATTAAAGCCACCAGCATGACCCAGCCGAGGTTCTTGCTCGTTTCTTCTGGCATGACGATGTAGGCGAAGAGCATCACCGTGGTGAAGGTCATCAGTATCAGAACCAGCCCCTCGCCCTTGGTTCCGGTTCTTATCTTTCCCCTCGGGTGGAAGCTTGAGAAGCGGCTCCACTTGATGCCCGAAACCGTCAGCGTGTCGGCGAAGAGGTGCGAGATGTAGCCGATGAAGAAAGCTATTGCTGGCCAGTAGCTGTTGGTTATCCAGTACGCTAAGCCACCAACGAGTGCGGTTATCAGGAAAGCGGCCTCTATCGTGTGAGTTGCCCCCCTGTGCTCCACGAACCGGGGCATGACGGTTCCGCCGGGTAGCTTGGTCGAGATGTAGGATTTTGGGTGGTCTATGTCGGGCATCAACGCCCCGAAGGCGGCCATACCGATGTCCAGAAAGCTCATCGGGGCTCCGAAGAGGGCCGCTATCAGGTAGAAGAGGACTCCAAAGACAACGTGCGTGTACCACATCATACCGCATCATCTAACGGCTCTTTGGTGCGTGAGGATTTAACACTTTTGCCTTCAGCCTCTCCGCGAACCTTCTCGCCTCGGCTACGTCTCTGTCATTCGGGTGTCCTTTGTTAAGGCCGCCTATCTTGGCAAGCCAGCCGTTCGTGTCCCAGCCCCTGCAGGAGAACTCCCCAACTACCTTGAAGCCCTTCTTCCTCAGGGCCTTCTTTAGTTTCCTGTGGTTGTACCATCTTATGTTCATCCCTGCGGTTGAGAAGATGAACGCCTTTTTTCCGTCCATTCTGGGCAGGGATTCAACGAGCTTGAAGAGGCCCCAGTGGTGCCTCCACCAGTATATTCCAGAGCCGAAGCCTATGAGGTCGTATTTCAGGAGCTCATTCGGTTCCGTTTTCCAGGGCTTGACAAGGTCTGCCCCGAGAACCTCCGCCATGGCCTTGGTTATCTTCTCCGTGTTCCGGTGATGTATCGAGACGTAGACTATGAGGGTCCGCATAGGGCATTCCTCAGCTCCTCGATGCTCTCCTCGATGGCATCCTTATCGAACTCGATGTAGGTTCCCTCCGGGAAGCGCGCCATGAGTATCTCGAAGAGTATTCCCGGCGCATTCACGAGCCTGAAGCCCTGCTCCTCTACAATCTCCTTCGAACGGCTAAGTCTCTCCTCCTTGCTCATGTAGAAGAACTCCTGCATAGCTCTGTAAGGATAGCCCTCCGGGTCGCTTGAGCTCGTGTGGAAGACGCCGCAGGTCGGGGACCCTTTGACTCCAACGAAGACGACCTTCTCGGGCTTTTCCTCGGTAAGGACCCTTCCTATGAAGTCTGCTATTATCTTGGCCCTCTCGCGCATTCCGAGCCTCACGTAAACTTCCCTGCTCGCCGGTGCCCTCGGCCAGCCGATCAGCTCGTACTCGGGGCAGGGATAAGCTAAAACCTGCCAGTTTTCGCCAAGCTCTCCAATCAGCTCCCTCAAAAGTTTCGCAGTTACGTACTCCTTTTCCTTCGGCCCGCGGTAGACGTAGAACGGACTCAGCAGGCAGGGCGCGATGATGAGGAGGTTCATCTCACTCACCCAGCACTATTTTTGCAAGGTCGTTGGGCGTGAGTAGTCGGACTTCACTCCCTTTTAGCCCTTCCCTAAGCTTTTTGTCCCCCGTTGCAAGAGGAACATTAAAGGACAAAGCAAGCGCCACGTATGGGGCGTCCTTTGGGTCGGGACTTATCTCAATTGCTCTTTGGAGGTGGAGCCGTATCTTTTCCTCTGGAACCGTCAGAGTCTGGCTCCTGATGATTTCAAGCATCTCTGAGAGTTCGCTCTCGCTCAGTTTCGTTGAGAGGAGAATCTTTCTCCACTTGTCCCCGATTTCCTCCCAGAAGTACTCTGGAACGAGAAAAGTAACCCTCTTAACAACGTAGTTCCAGGCGAAAATTAAGTGAACCCTACCCCTGCTGTGGAGCGCTGAGAAAACGAGGTTGAAATCAAGCGCGATTTCCATCTAAATAACCCCGTACCTCTTTGCGAGGTCCCGTTTGAGTTCCTCGGCGAGCTTTTCCGCCTCTTCCTCGGTCAGTTCGCTTTTTTCGACCAGTTTGATGAACCTGCTGGCCTTGCGGATTCTCATCTCTATCTCCTTGATTGTTTCAAGCTCTATTCTTTTCCTCAGCGCGGGGGTGAGGTATCTCTCAATCTCGTCGGGAATCTTTACAACTATCTCTCCCATCTTCCCACCGTGTATGAATTGTTCCAACTCCCTTTAAACCTTCCCCGCGACATCTTCAATTATCCCCTCGACCTTCTCCCTCAGCTCTTCCAGAGTTCCCTCATTGACTATCAGGTAATCGGCCAGTCCCTTAAGTTCGCTCGTGTGATACAGCCGCTCCTCGGCGTCGTCCATCTCCTTAAAGTCCGCAAAGCTTCTTATGCCCTTGTCCTTGCTTGCCTTTCTCTTCACAAGGCGCTCGAACCTCAGCTCGGGCCTCGCCTCGACGTAAATCACCTTTCCACCGAGCTGTTTGATGGCCTCTATCTCCTCCCGCGAGCGGACGCCGTCTATGACGATGTTCTCGCAGTGCCTCTTCTTGTCCACGGCGAGCCTTATGAGGACGTCTCCCCCATACTTTTCCTTGAGGTACTTCCCGAACTCTATGAGTCTCTCACGCGTCGGCTCGGCCTTTTCCGGCAGCTCTGGAATCCACGAGTAGTCCGAGACGTTGTGGGTGAGCAGGTCTATCAGCGGGTCGCTGCAGGAAACCCTGCAGAAGCCTTTATCCTCGAAGAACTTTGCAACCGTCGTCTTTCCTGCCGCAATCTTCCCAACGACACCGACTATCATCTTCTCCACATCCTCCAGATTAGATTCGCCCCGTCGGTCGATTCCATAAGCCCCTCGTAGGTTAACTCTGTGATGAACCTGATTAAGGCTTTTTTGTCGTACACCACGGGCCTCTCAAAGCCGAAGAGGTACTTCAGCTCGAAGAAGCCTATGTGCAGCAGCCGGGAGGGGTTGAGGAGGTAAATTCCCCCCATTTCCTTGAGTGAAAACGGGAAATCGGCTAAGACAAGCTTTGCCCCGCGCTCCTCTGCTATTTTGAGGAGTTTCCCCTCGTCCGGGAAGAACAGCTCCCGGGGTTCGGCTTCTATCGGCTCGTACTTCAACCTCGGAAAGGCGTATCTTATGCCGATCGCCTCGTGGGGAAGGTTCAGCCTCTCGGAAAAGCCGAGCAGGGCTTTCGCGTTGAAGCTCATGAAGACGAGCGTTTTGACCTCCCCTTTAACTTCCGGCCACTTTCGTGGGGGAAACCTCTTCTCCGCCTCGATTAGTGGGAGGAGGAACTCGAGTTCTGTCCCCTTAACCAGTTTCCCGGCTTCCTCGAGCTTCCTCCGTTTTATCTCCAGATCGAGGTTTGAATAAACGGTCAGCTGTTTAACCCCAAGCCTCTCGCGGAGCTTTCCGATGACAAAGCTGTTGCCTATGACGACGCTCTTGTCTGTCCTGTCGTGGGCGATTATGAAGAGCTTGTCTCCCTCTTCGTCGTAGCGAACCTCGTCTATCCTGAACGGGCTCTCCGGAAAGCCGTTCTCGCGCCTTATATCTCTGACCAGCTTTGATATCTCTTCGACCGTGAACATGGCTCTTCCATCTTACCTCAAGGGGTGGACTTTTAAGGTTCTCGGAGGAGGTTTGTTCCAAAATACGAACAAAAATTTATAAAATGTGGAACAAACTTCCCTCCGGTGATGTGGGTGAGGATGAGTTCGAGGGAGATAGCTCTAATCGGCATGATGCTGGGACTCTCGCTGCTTTTCGATGTCATGCCTATAGAGATGCCCACGGTTTGGGGGATGAAGATAGACCTCGTGGCGGTTCCGATAGTTATGGCCTACCTTCTCACTGGGTTCACAGGGGGATTAACCGCGGTTCTGCTGCTCTTTGCTGGTCTCAGCGTGGTATCCTCCGCCAGCTGGCTCGGGGCCATGATGAAGTCCCTGGCTACCCTCTCGGTCATCGTGGGCTTTGAAGCGGCCAGGAGACTCACGCGCTTTGACCTTGGCGGTGGAAACGGAGGGAGGCTCCTTCTGTTTGCGGTGGTTGCCTACCTGGCAGGAATCGCGATAAGGGTACCCCTCATGCTGGCCCTCAACTACTACGTTGCCCTCGAGATATGGCTTGGCCTTCCGCGGGAGCAGGTGATCCAGGCCGTCGAGAGCTGGACGGGCGTTCCCTTCTGGGTCGCCATAGGTCTTCCGAACGCCATTCAGAGTGCCATCGACGTCTTCGTGGGGCTTGCCGCGACGATACCCGTGTTAAGGCGCCTTCCGCACCTGCTGGAGTAGTGCCTCCAGGTTTTCTTTTTTGAGCCCTCTTTCTTCAAGATAACCGTTCCATCTCTCTGCGTAGTCCATGAACGTTCTATCCCCCGTCCGGGTGTAGAGCCAGATGAGGAGCTTGATGTGGAGCCGGTGGTAGTCTTCTCTGGCCTCCGGTCCTTTGACTGAGTAGAGGCTCCACTCACCGCTATCGCAGTCTGGAAGGGCCCGTTTAACGCTTTCCGCGCCCGCGTTGAAGAGCTCCAGTGCCCGTTCATCACCCGTGAATCTGTGGTAGAGCCACAGCCCCTTCATAGTGATGATGTGGCCGTTGAGGACGAGAAAGTCCGGGCGGTATGGGTACTCGAGAAACCAGATCCCGTAGTCCGTGTTCTCGATGAAACCGCCGTGCTCGGGGGACAGGTAGAACGAGTTAAAGAGCTGATGGGCCGCGCGCAGGTATGTCTCGTTGCCGGTCTCGTTGTGTAGCCACGCGTAGAGACCGGCGAGCATTCCCTGTGAAAACGACGAGGCCCAGGGTAGCCTGATCTCCCGGGTGCCCGGTGGCTCGAAATAAACGTTGAAGATGCCCGCTTCGCCGGTGCTTTGATTGACCACCTCCATAAGGGGGAGCATTTCCTTTAGAAGCTCCTCCGCCCTTTCAACCTGGCCCGTCTTCAGGTAGTGGTACGCCCAGTTGGAGGCCGTCACAGGGTAATACTGAAAACCGCGCCCCCTGTAGTACACGAAGGGCAGCGTGCTCGTGAAGTTCTGACATTCCACGTAGGGGATGCTTTCGAGGGGCCGCTCCCTGGAGAATGAGACGACGTGGTAATCGGTACCCGGCGGCTCGCTCTTCGAGAAGTAGCAGAGGTCGGCGCGGAGGGTGAGGTTCAGTATCTCCAGCTCGGCCCGGGTAAGACGTCGTTTCCCTGCGATTGAGGAGAACACCTCGATGGGATAGTGGATGTCCGGGAATTCCAGGGAGGCATTGAACGCTTTCCCTATGATCTCCCGTAGGGAGGGATACTCCTCAATGAGGAGTTCGTAGTCCCCCGGTCCTGCGGGCGGTGGTTCAATCGGAGGTTTGTGAATGGGCGTGGCTGTTTTGGTCATCGGGTTGGAAGGCGTGGGGTTCGTTTCTTTTCCATTCGTCCCCAGGCAACCGGAGATTATAAGAAGGAGCGTTACCAAGATTACTGTTGCTGTTTTCCCCATGGAACTCATAGTTAACACTATCTGAGAGAGTTAAAAAGCTTTTCGAAAGATTTAAAAAATGGTTAGAGGTTCCCGAGTATCTCCTCCCCTTCCATCGTCCTCTCGCAGTAGTGGCAGCGCACCTTGAGTGGCTCCCTCGAGACGACATAGAACTTTGAAACGGTGTGCTCGTGGTTGCTGACGCAGTTGGGGTTCGCGCAGCGGAGGATTCCGGTTATCTCATCGGGAATCTCGACCTTGAACTTCTCAGCCACTTTGTAGTCCCTCACGATGTTGACCGTGGCCGTCGGGGCTATCAGGGCTATTTTGTTGACCTCCTCCTCGCTCAGGAATTTTCCTTCTATCTTGACGATGTCCTTCCTTCCGAGCTTTCCGCTGTGGACGTTCGAGGCGAGAAGGAGAACGCCTCCGTTCGGCCTGTTGAGGCGGAGTATCTCGATGACCTTCAGCCCCTTTCCGGCCGGGATGTGGTCTATGACGGTTCCCTCTCTGATGGCGGTAACCTTGAGCTCGGCCATTCACAGCACCCCCGAAACAGCCCTTTGCTCCGCAAAGCGCTGGCGGAAAAGTTTTGGGGCCTCACCAATAGCGTGACTCCCCAATGTATCCCATGAGGCCCCTTGAGTGGGATACAGGCTAAAACTCACCTTCATTCAAAGCACCCCCAGCGTTAACCCCAGAAGGGCCATTCTGACTGGCACGCCGGAGAAGACCTGTCTGAAGTAGAGCGCGTGCTCCGTTTTGTCAACCTCGGGATGTATCTCGTCGACCCTCGGGAGCGGGTGCATTATCCTGAGGCTTTCCTTCGCCCTCTTCAGAACCGCGCAGTTGACCTGATAGCTACCTTTGACCTTGAGGTACTCCTGCTCGTCCGGGAAGCGCTCGCGCTGGATTCTGGTGACGTAGAGGACGTCCAGCTCCGGGATCGTTCCCTCCAAGTCGGTCGTCTCTTGAACCTTCACACCCCTCTCGCGGAGCTCTTCAATGATGTGCTTCGGCATCCGCAGGAGCTCCGGCGAAATCAGATACAGCTCGACGTCGTAGAAGGCCAGAGCCTCCGCCAGGCTGTGGACGGTTCTCCCGTACTTGAGGTCACCGAGCAGGCCGATGGTCAGGCCGTCAATCCTCCCGAAGGCACGCTTTATCGTGTAGAGGTCGAGCAAAGTTTGCGTCGGGTGCTGGTTGCTGCCGTCGCCGGCGTTGATCACCGGTATCTCCGCCACCTCCGCGGCGAGCCTCGCGGCCCCCTCCATCGAATGGCGTATGACTATCACGTCGCTGTACTGTTCGACCGTCTTTATAGTGTCCGCTAAGCTCTCGCCCTTCTTAACGCTCGTGCTTGCGGCGGAGGAGAACCCGATGACCGAGCCGCCGAGGCGATGCATGGCGCTTTCGAAGCTCAAGCGGGTTCTCGTTGATGGCTCGAAGAAGAGCGTCGCGAGTATCTTTCCCCTCGCGTACTCGAGTGCGCCCTTCTCGTTGAGCTCCGTCTCAAGCCTCTCGGCAACGTTCAAAACGAACTCAATATCCTCCTTCGAGAAGTCCCTAACGCTTATCACGTCGCGTCCTTTCCAGTCCATAAAAGCCCTTCTCGTGTAAATTTCGAAGGGTTTTTAAACGTTTTTTAACATAAACTTGTCGACGGTAACCCTTTAAATCCGGGTTCAAAATTTCCATAACCTGGTTTTAGGGTGGTAGCATGAGGACGCCCAGCGTGTACATAGCCGAGGAGCTGATGCCTTTTCTGAGGGCCAAGATAGCGGAGAGACTTTACCGTGAGGGCATGAAGCAGTCCCAGATAGCCGAGTACCTCGGCATAACCCAGGCGATGGTTAGCAAATATCTGGCCGGGAAGTATAAGGTGCCCCCCGCAGAGGTGGCCGAGAGGCTCGAGGACATGGCCGACGACGTGTCTTCCTTCATACTCTTCGGGGGGAGCAGGGAGGATGCGATACTCCTCGTGGCGAAGCACATTTTTGATCTGTTTCAAACCGGTTTTCTGTGCAGGTTCTATTCCGAGTACGCAGGTGTGAGCGAAGAAGCATGCAGGTCGCTCTTTGAGGTCCAGCCGCTGAGGAGCGAGGTACTCGAGGTTCTGAACATGGCCCTCAACGAGCTCCTCAGGGATGAAAAGTTCCCAGCCCTCATCCCGGAGGTCAGGAGCAACTTCGCCTACTCCCTTCCGTCCCCGCGGGGCATCGAAGACGTTGCGGCGATTCCGGGAAGGATAACCGCCGCCAAGGGTAAAGCCTTCGCCCTCCCGCCCGAGTTTGGGGCGAGCGGTTTTACCGCGGGTATACTCGTTAAGCTGGCCGCGATACGACCCGAAATACGGAGCGTTCTCAACATCAGGTACGGCCGTGACATAGAATCCGCCCTGACTGCGGTGGGGTTCAAGGTCGGGAAGGTTAAAACCGGCGGACTGAGCGAAGAGGAGGCCGTGAGGGTTATAGCAGAGGCCTTCAGGCAGGATGCCTACGACGCTGTCGTTGACGTGGGCGGCCTTGGAGTCGAACCGCTGGTCTATATATTCGGCGAGACGCCCTTTGACGTCGTTGAGAAGCTCAAGAGGCTGGTGGAGAACCTTTGAGGCGGAGGTTTCTCTTCCTCTACGTGCTCCTTCTTCTGTTTCTGAACCTGACCCCGAGGGTTCCGTCGTCGCCCGTGGCCAACGGGGATAAGCTGGTTCATTTGGTAGAATTTGCCTCTCTGGGCTTTTTTGGATGGCGCTGGTGGGCCTACCTCCTGCCCCTGCCGTTCCTTCTGGAGTTTCTTCAGCTCTTCGTTCCCGGCAGAACGTTCTCCTTCGCCGACATGGGCGCAAACCTAATAGGCTTCACCCTCGGAGTCATCGCGGGGTGGTGGCATGAAGGTTCTCACGAGGGAACTGAAGTTTCAAACGAAGGGGGAGATTGACCTCATCGACATAACCCGTGAGGTGGAGAGAATCGTTGAGGAATCCGGAATCGAGAACGGCCAGGTTCTGGTCTTCGTTCCCGGGGCGACTGGCGCGATAGTCACGATAGAGCATGAATCCGGTCTTCTGGAGGACTTCAAGCGGGCTTTGAGAGAGCTGATTCCCAAAGGCAAAGGCTACCTCCACGACAGAATCGATGACAACGCCCACAGCCACCTGAGGGCGACGCTTCTCGGCGCAAGCGAGTGCCTCCCGGTAGTTGACGGCAGGCTCGTGCGCGGAACCTGGCAGCAGATTTTCTTCGTCGAGCTCGACGTGATACCGAGGCAAAGGCGCGTTGTGGTGCAGGTTGTTGGGGAGTGAGAACTCCCGGTTCTCATACCTTTATAAAAGCTGAGACGTGGGAGTTCTAAGCATCTCAAAAATTGAAAAACAAATCATTGATCGTATTCAACAATCTTCCAGGGATACACTGTCACGTGGAATTCTATCGGAGGCGTGCTCATGGTGTATATGGCTCCGCTTCCACCCCTGACCCAGAAGGTTCCCTTCACAACGTGGTCTAGGCTTAAATAGTAGGTACGTCCCATTCCCTTTGATGGATCTGCTGAGAATATCGCAGAGGGTTCCACGGTCAGCTGTGATCCCCAGGCTATGTCGGGACGGAGATAATGTTGTTTGTAGTACTCGTGAGTGACATCGAGCCTGCTCTCGTATCCGCTGGTGCGGTCCTTCCATTTCATGTAATATCCATCGCTGGTTTCATAACTGACGGTGGCACTTACTGACCCTTCTTTTGCATTGTTGATCTGGAATGTGTAACTATAAACCGTTTTAGGGCCTCCGTCGTTTTTGGGACACCAGTCTTCTATCTGCTGCCACGGGTTCTGAGGGTGGTTGGCGTCTATTATCGTCTCCAGGCTTTTTACGGCCACGGTAGATGTCACCGCCCTGCCCTGGGTTACTGTGTGAACGAGATACCAGTACTGGCCGGAGGTGGTTGTCACGTAACTGTAGTCCGCTTTGAATTCTAGATATGCACGGGAGGCGGAATCCAGCGCGCTTCTCTTCCATTGAACGCTCCCTATGGGATTCCAGTCATAGGAGACCTGGAGGCTTAGAGGCGATAACTTGGACCTGGCGGATAGGATTTCAATGTCCGTTCTTTTTACCTCCTCACTTATCTTCTGGAGTTCGCGTACCTCTCGCTGCGGGTCTATCCCTTGGCCTTCAACAATGTAGTACACTGTGTAATATCTACCCCCGGGGGTTGGCTTAGTCACTATTCCGATGAACTTTATGTTGGATTTCTTCAGTCCCTTGAAATCTAGGACGATGCCCAATTTTGTCTTAAGGGAATTTATCAGCCTCTGGGCGTTCTCTGGAGCATCATCACCGTAGAAGTAAACGGGGTTGCCCCTTAGAAGCTTCTGCGCGGACTCCGAGATGACTATCTCCGAATGGGAGTCTGCTTTTGGATCGTCAAAGATGGGAGTCGCGAGGCTCACCGTACTTAGCAGGATAACCAAACTGAGGAGCAATCCCGCGATTGTTGCCCTCATTTTCTGGACCTCCTAAAGTGTGTGGGACATATTATACTTTGTGCGATCATATTTAAACTTTCCTATTGTCGGTTTAATTTAAAGATCAACATGGTTTCGTGACTAGTTATCTTGTTATGTTTGAATGAACAGCGAGGCGAAAAAGAGCTTAGAAATATCCTGTAGTGGGCTGTTACACAGTTTGTTTTATTTAGAATTTGGGGGCCAATAGAAGATATTTACCTTTATTGCCTTAATGAAATACAGGGGGTAATAACCCGCCCAAGTTCATTGGCTCCGCCTTCGGCGGCACTCCCCGGGCAGGGTAAGTTGGTCGTCATCCCTAAAAGGCTTCCGGTCAGCAGACCCGTATCTCCCCTGCGTCTATTTCGCCCTCCTCGTACCTGCGTCCCCTCTTAACGACGAGGTAATACACCAGTGCCCCCAGTATCGTGAAGAGGAACGTCAGGACGATCCACAGGACCTTTTCAACGCCGGACATCTTGGTCTGCTTTGTTGTTACATCGTAGATGACCCACACGAGGGCGAGCAGCTGGAGGACCATCAGGAGCATGCCCGCCACATAGACAAGGCCGAAGAATGCCATCTCGTCCATTGCAACCACCTTGAGGAATCAAGTGCCCTCAGGATTCTTCGTACTTGCCCTCCCTCTTGACGAGGAGGTAGTAGATTATCGCGCCTATGAGCCAAAGGAACAGGGCCACTAGTATCCAAATAAGCTTCTGGGTTGTGTCCATCTTCGTCTGCTTTGCAAGGACATCGTAGACAACCCATATTGCTGCCATCAGCCCAATGAGACCCAACAGCCAGAACACCCCGACAAATACAAATATCGCCCCTTCACCTGTCATGAGACCACCTGCATGAAATACAAAAGAAGAGGATAAAAGATTTTCTCCTGGCTGAGGAAATCACTTCTTGAGCTTCTCGCACTTCTCGACGAAGTCCTTGAGGATGTCCCTGAGCTTCGGCTCACCGATCTCCTCGAGCTCGTACCTGACGCGAACGGCCGGCTTGTTGAGCTTCATGACGCGGCGGAGGTCGATTGGGGTACCCATGATGACGACGTCGGCATCGGCGCGGTTGATGGTTTCCTCAAGCTCCTTGATCTGCTTGGCGCCGTAGCCCATAGCAGGAAGGATGACGTCGAGGTGGCTGTACTTCTTGTAAGTGTCGATGATCGAGCCGACGGCGTAGGGCCTCGGGTCGATTATCTCAGCCGCGCCATACTTCTTGGCGGCGACGTAGCCGGCACCGTACTTCATGCCGCCGTGGGTGAGGGTCGGGCCGTCCTCAACGACAAGAACGCGCTTGCCCTTGATGAGCTCCGGCTTGTCCACGTAGAGCGGTGAGGCACCGTCGATGATGACGGCGTTCGGGTTGACCTTCTCGATGCTCTCGCGAACCTTCTGGATGTCGTCCCTGTTGGCGGTGTCTATCTTGTTGATGATTATGACGTCAGCCGCGCGGAAGTTGGTCTCACCGGGGTGGTACTTGAGTTCGTGGCCCGGCCTGTGCGGGTCGGTGACGACTATCCAGAGGTCGGGCTCGTAGAACGGGAAGTCGTTGTTTCCGCCGTCCCAGAGGATTATGTCTGCCTCCTTCTCGGCCTCGCGGAGGATCTTCTCGTAGTCAACGCCGGCATAGACCACCATGCCCCTGTCTATGTAGGGCTCGTACTCCTCGCGCTCCTCGATGGTGCACTCGTGCTTATCGAGGTCCTCGTAGCTGGCGAAGCGCTGGACGACCTGCTTCCTGAGGTCACCGTAGGGCATCGGGTGCCTTATCGCGACGACCTTGTAGCCCATCTCCTGGAGGATCTGGGCGACCTTCCTGCTGGTCTGGCTCTTTCCACAGCCGGTTCTAACGGCGGTAACCGCTATAACCGGCTTGCTGGACTTGAGCATGGTGCTCTTCGGACCGAGGAGCCAGAAGTCGGCACCGGCGCTGTGGGCCCTGCTGGCGAGGTGCATGACGTGCTCGTGCGGAACGTCGGAGTAGGCGAAGACGACGACGTCGATGTCGTGCTCCTTGATTATCTTCTCCATGTCATCCTCGCTCCAGATCGGAATGCCGTTCGGGTAGAGCTCGCCGGCGAGCTCGGGCGGGTAGACCCTGCCCTCGATGTCCGGAATCTGAGTGGCGGTGAAGGCAACGACCTCGTAGTCGGGGTTGTCCCTGAAGAACACGTTGAAGTTGTGGAAGTCCCTTCCGGCGGCGCCCAAAATGAGAACCCTCTTCTTTCTCTTCTCGGCCATTTTCGACCACCTCAAAAGTTTTTAATCAGGCACTAGTGTATCGTTTTTGGCATTTATAACGGTTTTTGTTTAATGGTGCAAGCTTCTGGCGGGGATTATTCGGTACGGCCACCAGTGGACTGAAAAACATTCAAGAGCCGCTGGATAATCTCCGTTTGAATTTACCTGTGGGATTGATAACCAGCCGGGCTGTTTCCCACATCCCGTAACCCTTAATAATCCTCTTGACAAGATGTTGCGATGCCTATGCCGCCGGTTGACGTTAGAGCCCATACGGCTTTGCATGTCGTTAAAGGCGCCGTCGTCAAGGTTCTTGGCGAGAAAGCAAAGTGGACGGCGAGTGTTTACGTGGATGGAAACCATGGAAGGCTGACCGTCAAGTTCGACAGAAAGCCGACGCCCGAAGAAATCGCCGAGATAGAGCGCCTGGCAAACGAAAAGGTAAGGGAAAACGTCCCGGTCCAGGTTTACGAGCTTCCGCGCGAAGAGGCAGAGGAGCGCTTCGGCGAGGACATGTACGACCTTTTCCCGATCCCGCCGGAGGTAAGAACCCTCAAGGTGGTCGTTATAGAGGGCTGGAACGTAAATGCCTGCAACAAGGAGCACACCGCAACTACCGGGGAAATAGGGGAGATAAAAATCAGGAAAGTCCGCTTCAGGAGAAGCAAGGAACTGCTTGAGATTAGCTTTGATGTCCTCTGAGGAGGAACTTCCAAATTGGAAGAACCTCCACCGTTAGGTTTCCTTCTTTAATCCTTTCTTCGTCTTCCACCGTGACTACAGTAAGTTTACTCACTTCGAGTCTCTTAGCAGTTCTGATTAACCCTTTGATCTCCCTCTCATAGTTTGCGGCGTTCAATTCGTAGGTCACTTGGATGAGCTCCCTCATGTGCGAACCTTCTCTCACGACAAAGTCAACCTCGTTTTTTCCGTCGGAGTAGTAGGAGATCTCAAGCGACGGGTTCCAGTAGCTCTTCTCCCTCAACAGCTCTATGAACACCAGGTTCTCCAGTTTTCTCCCTCCGTCGTGTCCTTTGAAAAAGAGAGAAGCAAAGGCAGTGTCAACGAGGTACAGCTTTCTGGGTTTTATCATTCTCTCCCTCGTTGAGGGTGAGAATATTGGGAGCTGGAAAACGAGGAAGGACTCCTCCATTGCCCTGAGGTAGTTCATGACCGTCTTCAGGTTTGCGTCGACGCCGAGGCCCTTTAGGGCCCTCTGGAGGGAGCGGTACGTGAAGTAGCCGCCGTAGAGGGAAAGTATATGGTAGAAGGCCTCCTGAAATTCTTTGACGTCCCTGAAGGCAAAGCGCTCCACCATGTCCCTGTAGAACATGGTTTCGAGGATTGAAATAATCTTCTCCCTTGATTTGGACGTCCATACCTCCGGGAAACCTCCCCACTTTATGTAATCTTTCAGAACCGCCTGGAGTCTCCCCCTTTCCCGGAAGGTTTTTCCGGACTCTCCCGCGATTTCCCTGAATGAGAGCGGGAGAATCAGCCTTGAGACGTGCCTTCCCCTCAGGCGCGAGGGTATCTCGGAGGACATAAGGGTGGAGGAGGAGCCCGAGATGTATACATCGAAATCTCCAACGTCGTGGAGCCAGCGAAGCTTGACGTCCCATTCTGCCCATTCCTGAACTTCGTCAAGGAAAAGAACCACCCTGCCTTCAGGGAATTCTCGCCTGATTCTTTCCGCCAGCTCCCGGGCAGTTAGTCTTCTCAGCTCTGGTTCATCGAACGGAAGGTAGAGAACGTTTTGGCGGTCTTTGATTGATTTGGCCTTTTTGAGGAGCAGGAACGTTTTTCCTACCCTTCTGGGCCCGATTATGGCCTTTATGTCCCTTCCCCCGGGCAATTCAACTTCTCTGGGTATTTCCTCGACGAACCTGAGGGAGCCGAGGTACTCCTCGGTAATTTCAATCAGCGAAATCATGTGTATTACTAATACACAATAATATAAAAGGTTTGTGTATTACTAATACACAACACGAATAACTTGCGCTCAGCCCTTTCTCACCCACAGCGCCCCGGCCATGCCGAAGTAGGTCGGGCAGGCGTAGGCTGAAGTCCTTAGCTCGAACTCGGCCTTCCTCATCGCCCCGAGCATTATCAGCATTCCCCAGTAGCTGTCAACGAGGGCTTTTCTCACCAGTTCCTCGGGGAGTTTTGGCAGCTCTTCAATGCGGTTCCCGTTGATCAGCTCCATTATGAGTTTGTCGTACTCCTCGCTCTCCTTCACCTTTCCGTAGGGGCCGTTTTCGCTGTGCCCGTGCCCGTGGTCGGCGCTTATTATGAGGGCGACTTTTTTCTCCTCCATATCGAGCACGTCTCCGAGGACTTCGCCGAACTTTACGAGCGTCTCCCTAGAAACCCCGCGCGAGGGAGTTATGAGTACGAGCGGCTTCTTCTTGAGGAAGCTCAGCGGGATCAGCTCCCCCCAGCTCAACGGCCAGCGGGAGTATTCTCCCCTTAGCGAGGCGAAGTTTAAATCGACGACCGGCATTCCTGCCTCTTTCTCTACTCTATAAATCTTCTCGGCCAGCCCACGGTCGGTCTTCCACTCCCCTGGGATTTCCTTCCCCTCGAAGGGCAGCCACGAGACGAGGTTCTCCGCTAAAACAACGCCGAGGTGGTCGCTCATACGGGCGTTGTGGGGGCTTACTAAGACGTAGGAATCAACGTCGCTAAAGGTTCTTCCGATTTCCTTCAGAACCTCCGCGAGCTTTCTCGTTTCCTCATCCTCCGGCTCAAGAACCGGGTTTCCGTGGGGCATGAGGCCGATTCCGGCGAGCATTTTCATCACCCCAGGCAGTTCTCCAGCTCTTCAAGCGGGCATTCCCTTATTTTCCTGGCCGGAGCGTTCTTCAAAGTTTTCAAACCGGAACCGGTAAGTATTGAGACGACCTTGACCCCTTCAGGAAGTTCGAGCTTTCTCAGGGCAGCTACACCGGTCGCGCTCGCCGGCTGGACGAAGATGCCTTCACCGGCGAGCTTCCTCTGGGCTTCCCTGATTTCGTCATCTGAGACCGTCACGCATTTCCAGCCAAACTCGCGGAGAAGCTTTAGAACCGCGTTCCCACTCGGTGGATATGGGTTCGCTATGGCCTTCGCTATCGTCTCCGGCTTCTCAAAGCGCTCCACCCTTGTTTTCCCCTCCTTAAACGCCCTGCATATCGGCGAACAGCCCTCGGCCTGAACCGCGATGAGGGTTGGAAGTCC
Source organism: Thermococcus indicus (assembly GCF_006274605.1). NCBI lineage: Archaea > Methanobacteriati > Methanobacteriota > Thermococci > Thermococcales > Thermococcaceae > Thermococcus > Thermococcus indicus. The sequence goes on along the minus strand of NZ_CP040846.1, from coordinate 2,109,096 downwards.
ATCGATGAGCCCGCTCTCGTGGAGCTCGATGAAGCCTTTAGCTATTCCGCGGAAGAGGCCACCGGAGCTGGTCGGAATGAGAACGTAGTCCGGGCTTACTTCCTCGGCTATCTCAAACGCTATGCCCTTGTAGCCCTCGATCCGGAAGGGGTTGTCCGAGTTGATGAAATAAACCCCGAGCCTTTCTCCCAGATTCAGGCTCTCGAAGTAGAGCTTCCCGTAGTCGCCGCGAACCCTGATGACCTCGCCGCCGTAAACCGAAACGGCCTTCAGCTTTTCGTCGCTCGCGCTCTCGGAGACGAGGATTTTGGCCCTCAACCCAAAGCGGGAAGCGTAGGCAGAAACGCTCGCCGCCATGTTTCCGGTCGAGACCGTTCCGACGGCCTTATAACTCTCTCTGAGGGCGTGGCTTAGGGCTAAAAACGTCCCCCTGTCCTTGAAGCTCCAGGTTGGATTGACCGTCTCGTTCTTGAGGTAGAGCTTCACTCCAAGCTCTTCGCCGAGCCTCGACTTCACTAGGGGTGTGTCGCCTTCGCCGAGCGAAAGTTCCAGAGCAGGTTCCACCGGCCAGAAGTCCCAAAAGCGCTCCCAGACTGTTTTTCCAATGTAGGGTTCGCCCTTAAAGGGCTCGAACTCGACTGGTTCACCGCATTCACACCTCTGAACCGGTTCGTCGTAGGTTTTCCCGCAGATGGGGCAGAGGAGCTTCACATCAGTCCCTCCTTTTGGCGATCAGGAGAACGGAGTTCCCTTCAATCCTTATCGTGTAGTTGGCATAGGTGTTGCCCTCCGCGAGCTTGGAGAGGGTTTCACCAAAGGTCCTCGCGGCGCTCCCGCTTGAGAAGGCCACCTTCCACTGGAGGAGGTAGCCACTCGCGTTCTGGGTCAAGAGGAGCTTATCCCCGCGCCACGCACTCGAGACGTTCCAGGAGGTCTCGTCCTCAAGCTTCGCAACGTCCCTGAGGAGGAGGTAAACGTAGTATTCGCCGAGCCTGTCTTCCTTGAGGACGCGCGAGCTCGGCGGTTCGCTCAGGGTGACGTTGGTGGGCGTAACGTTTTCGAGGTACAGCTCGGGGTGCATGACCTGCTGCGCCGAGACTGGATAGTGACCATAGGCCTCGTTCACCAGCTCCCAGCCGCCTTTCTCGTAGAGGTAGCGAACAAACTTGTCGCCGAAGACGTAGGGGAAGATGTGGAGGTCCGTAAGCGGGTTCCCGCTCAGCGAGCGTATCTTGTGGATGGGTATCCCGTTCCTCTCGCAGTAGAGGTCAGCAACCAGGTCGGCGTCGCCCTCGATGAGGGACTGGATCGCTATGGTGCCATCGTAGGTGTCGGCGTCGTACTTCGCGTCGAACCACTGCTTCTGGAGCACGTGGACGCTCTCGTGGGCTATCGTCCTCCTGGCGGTGTCCGGATCGGCCATAAAGTTCTCCTGGATGATGTATATCGTGTCCCCAACGGTTGCGGCTATCCAGTTGGCGCTTCTCTCGGTTTCCTTTTTGACGTACTGGTAATCCGGCGGAAGGAGGAGGGTCATCTTGTAGGTCAGCTCTTCTATTTTCATCCTCTCGATGTCCGCTTTGCCTGGCTTCCACTTGGCCAGGGCCTCGCTCTTCGTGAGAACCACTATCTTCGGCCTCTCCTTGAAGGTGAGGTTCCTTATCTCCTGGACCTGGTCGAGTATCCCGTTTACCTCACCGAGAACCGCGCTCGGATTGACGGTCAGCCTCTCCGCTGCGTAGAGCGCCGAGACGAGCAGGATTATCAGCCCGAGAACCGCCAGCTTTTCGGAAAGCTTCCGCATGTTACCAACTCGAAAAGGGAATTAAAAAGGGCTTTGGTGCGACCGTTGAACGGTTCACTCCTTGAACTCAACGAACTCCTCCTTCATACCATCCTTCGTTATGACGACGACCTGGATTTTCCTGTCGCCGGTGTAAACGTCGCGCTTTCCGGCGGTTCTCACGGCCCTGACTGCCAGCTCTTTCGCCTCCTCGACGCTCATGTCCTTCCTGAAGCCGTCTTCAAGGATGGCTATGGCGAAGGGGCTTCCAGAGCCAGTGGCGGTGTAGTCATCGAAGACGAGACCACCCATTGCGTCGAGGTTCGCCAGGGTCGGCTCCTCAACGTGGCCGCCTATGATTATCTGGACGAGGTAGGGGAACCACTTGTTCTCGTTGAGTATGTTGCTGAGCAGGTTCGCCATGGCCTTGGTGCTCATGGGTCTGTTCCAGGTGAACTGATAATAGCGCGCTTCCGCCTCGAGCATTCTCGCCAGGGCCTGAACGTCGCCGACGCTTCCCGCGGTTGTTATCGCTATCCTGTCGGTGATCGGGACTATCTTCCTGATGTTGAGGGTCTCGACCATGTGGTCGAGGGAAGCCTGCGTATCAGCGGCCAGAACGACACCGTCCCTGGCCTTTATTCCCACGGTGGTGGTGCCGGTTTTCTTCGTTTCCATTCTCTCACCCCTGACCCATCTTCTCACCTGACGTTTTAAACCTTTGCTAGACCCCTGCTAGAATGACTCTGTGACCATCTACCTCCGCTATCTTGGCCTTTGCCCTGTAGACGTCTTCAATCTTCAATTATCCTGGTTTCTGATCTCCCTGGGCCGTCTCTACCGGTGCTTCTGCACCCTAAAAATAGGGAATGGAGATTTAGTCTCCTTCTCTTCCCCATGGGTTTGTGGAGTCCACGCATACACCCGTTCTTGGGTTGCACGGTGGTGAAGGTACCTTGCCGTCGGTTATGACACCGAACACTAGTGGGACGTTTACCTTTGTCTTTGCTCCACTCGTGCCGACATTGACTCCCAGAACACTGTACATCGCATAGCAACTCTTCCTTGGCTTGATTTTAACGCTGTATTCTGCCATTGAACGGTATCCTGAGCTATGGTGGAATCCAACGGTTATGCTTATCGTGTTGGCTAATTTTCCGAGTTTGGGGCTTATCCTTGTCAGGTACTTTCCGGCTGCATAGCCGAGTGGGATGTTCAGGCTAGAGCTTGAGCTAAATTCTTTGCTCTGGTTCTGTCTTAGGTATATGGCCCGTTTCCATGTGCTTACACCGATCCAGCTTCTTGTCCACTCGACGTTCTCAGGAATTGTCCAGAGGTTTGGAGTCTTGGTTATTCTTGGTGGATTGCTCCCGTAAGATTCGGTGAACTTGATTTGGCCATTGGAAGATTCTAGTATTGTGTACCTTCCGGTGCTGTGGATTTTGATGGGGTAAGTTTGAACTATCTCTATGTCCATGTACTTCCTTGTGAGCTTGTCGTATGCCGGAACTTTGGCGTGGGCCACAATGTACTCCACCTTAATATTAAGATACCGCTCCCAGGTGTTTGAACGAACTTGGAGAGGTCCATCAACTTCGTATCCAATGTCTAGTCCCCAGCCTTCGAAGTGGTTTCCAAGGGACACGGTGATTACGTTGAAAGGTCCCACATCAATCCCAACTGTCCAGTAGCTGTAGGTGCTCCTGCTGAGCTGGAGGAGCCAGTGGTAATCAACTTTTTCTGCGACCCTGTTCTCAATCTTCAATCCCATCACTGAAACCCACTCGTCGAAGGTTTTTGACTTTGCCCTGCTGTCAAAATGAAGACTCCACTGTGGGTCGAGGCAGTACCTTCCCCCAAAGTCTATCCAGCCCCTTGGACATGAACCCTTTGCCTGAACCTGATAGTCCCCCTTCAGGTTCAGCGTCTTTTCGCTTTCGAGCTTGATTCTGCTTGAAGTTATGCTTTTCACTCCCAGCTTTCCGTCCTCCGTGATGTAGAGTATTAGCGGGGTTGGTGGGGCGTAGAGGGCTTTCTCTGCCGTTGAGAGTTCCTTTATCCACTCGTGCCTGGGTACTTTGACGAAGGTCGGGAAGAGGCCGCCGGCTTTTCCATTCTTCAGAACTTTAACGCTTCCGTTGGGCAGGGGGTAGTAGATGATGTAGTTGCCTGAGCCTTCGATCCTGTACACGTCGTAGCCGAGTACCCTGGTTACGGAGTCTTCGTTGCCTGCCGTGTAGTTTAAGGCCCCTACTGTGGTTCCTCCCAGGAGAATCAGCAGTAAGACCACTAACAGGGGTTTCTTTCTCACCATTGTGGGCCCCACATGCTATTGCCCAATGTTGACTTATAAAATTTACTCTTGAAGCTTGGAAAACCTAATGGGCCTTTCGTTCGTTTGGAGCCTGAGTAATAGGTAGAAAAAGAACATAACTGACATCCTTCCGGCTATCTCTCATACTAGCCTTCAAATCCCCGCTATAAGAACTCTGTGGCCATCTACCTCCGCTATCCTCGCCCTCACCCCGTAGACTTCCTCAATAGTCTCCGGCTTCAGCTCCCCTGGCTTCCCCTCCCAGTACTTCTCCCCTCCCTTCAGGAGGACGAGCCTGTCCGCGTACCGGAGCGCTAAATTCAGGTCGTGGAGAACGGTCACGATTATCTTCTCCTCCTTAAGGGTCTTCAGCAGCTCCATCACCACGAGGGCGTGGTTTATATCCAGGTGGCTCGTCGGCTCATCCAGGAGTATCGCCTCGCTCCCCTGCGCAAGCGCCCTGGCCACGAGGGCCAGCTGGTACTCGCCGCCGCTCAGGTTCGTTACCGGCTCCTTCCTGCGCTCCCAGAGGCCGACGCGCTTCAAAGCCGCCTCAACGTTGCCCCTTGTTGCATAGGCACCCATCTCAACGAACTCCTCGATGGTGAAGGCGAACTCGGGGAAGGAGCTCTGCGGGACGTAGGTTATGAGCCTTGCCCTCTCCGGAGGTCTCATTGAGAGCAGGTCCCTTCCGTCGAGCCTCACGCTCCCCCTCGGTCTCAGAATCCCGACCATGACCTTCAGCAGGGTGCTCTTTCCGGCACCGTTCGGCCCGATTATCGCGAGGAGCTCACCCCTCTCCGCCGTGAACTCGACGCCCTTCAGGACCGCCCTCTCGCCGTAGGCGAAGGAAACCCTAACCTCCAGCCTCATCGTCATGAGTACAGCTCCCCCCTCTTGTGCTTCATCAGGAGGTACAGGAAGAAGGGCGCCCCCATCAGTGCGGTTATGATGCCCACCGGCAGTTCGGTCGGTTTTGCGACGGTTCTGGCGAGCAGGTCTGCGAAGACGAGGAGAACGCCTCCGAAGAGGGCGCTCGCGGGGGTCAGGCTTTTGTGGTTCGGGCCGAGGAGAAGGCGCATCACGTGTGGGCTGACGAGGCCGATGAAGCCGATTATTCCCGCGGTCGAGACGGCGAAGGCCGTTAAAAGGGCTATGACCCCGATGAAGAGCTTTCTGTAGAGGTGCAGGTCGAGGCCAAGTGCTATGCTCTCCTCGCCCAGGAGGACGAGGTTCAGCTCGCGCCACTTCCATATCAGGAAGCCCGTCCCCAGGGCGGAGACGATGAACATCTCACCAACGTCGCCCCAGCCGGCACCGTTGAACGTCCCCATGAGCCACATCCAGGTGACGTGGGCCCTCTCTCCCTGGCTTATGATGAGGTACCACGTTACCGCGCTCGCCAGAAAGCCGTACGCTATTCCCGCCAGGAGGAGGGTGTCAACGGGGACATGGCCATCGACCCTTGAGACGGAGTAAACTATGAAGACCGATAGCAGGGCGGAGGCGAGGGCAAGGGAGCCCATGTGCGAGGGGGCGTAGATGGCACCCAGCGCGGCCCCGATTCCGGCGCCGGCACTGACACCGATGATGTAGGGGTCAGCCAGGGGGTTCCTGAAGAGGGCCTGGGAAGCGACGCCCGCTGAGGCGAGGGAGAGCCCAACGAGATACGCCAGGAGAACCCTTGGGAGGCGGAGCTCCCATATTATCACGAAGTACCGCGGCTTTTCACCCGGGTTGGTCTGGGTGAAGTGAGAGAGCGTCGATTTTATTCCGTAGGCTATGCTGGCGGTGACGTCGGACGGGCTTATGCCCACGGAGCCCACGTAGACTCCAAGGAATAGCGCGGCTGTTGAGAGCAGTGCCAGCGCGGGGAGCCATCTCCTCATGGGGTCGGATTATTTGTCCAGACGTTTAAAGCTTTTGGGTGCATTGAATTTTCTTTGAAAGTCTCATCCTTCAGGACGAGGAGGCAGTTAATCCTTAAAAGCTCTGGTGCGTAGAATAGGATATGAGCGTCTCCATCCGTCAGTTTGGGGGGAGGGTCCCACTAGCCATGGTGGCCATAAGACCGGCCAGGCTCTTTGATATCCCCGAGGTCATGAGGATAGAGCGCGAGTCCTTCAGGGAGGACTACCCGAGGGGTGTCTTCCTGGTCTTCCTGGAGAACAACCCCGACACCTTTTTGGTCGCCGAGTACAACGGCAAAGTTATCGGCTATGTCATGGGCTACCTCAGACCGGACCTCGAGGGCCACATCATGAGCATAGCCGTCGATCCGGCGTACCGGGGCAACGGCATAGGCTCAGCTTTGCTTACCGAGGTCATCGAAAGGCTCATAAACCGGGGGGCCCGCTACATAGGCCTGGAGGTTCGCGTGAGCAACGAAAATGCCATAAAGCTCTACGAGCGCTTTGGCTTCAGGCGGATCAAGCGCATAATCGGCTACTATGCGGACGGGGAGGATGCGTACTACATGCTCCTGCCCGCCGACGAGTGGGGTGGAAGGAATTGAAGGAACCGATAATCTTTCAGCTCAGCGGGGACAGGGTCTTCAGTGAGAGGGAGAAGGCGATAAACCAGTTCTACAACAAGCGCTACTTTGGCGAGGTCGTGAACGGAAAGCTCTTCCTCTCGCTCATAGAGGCGGCCTACCTGATGGAGAAGGGCAAGATACGGGTCTTCGATGGGGAGAAGGAGCTTTCTTTCCAGGATTTGGTCGAACTCGGGAGGAAGAGGGACGACCAGTTTGATATCAAGTTACTCGTTTACACCGACCTGCGCGACAGGGGGTACACGGTGAAGTCCGCCCTCAAGTTCGGCTCCCACTTCCGCGTTTACAGGCGCGGGATGGACGAGCACTCCCAGTGGCTGATATGGGTGGTTCCAGAAAACCTCCGCTTTTCCCCTAACGACATCACCGCCCGCGTGAGGGTTGCCCACGGCGTCAGGAAGAACATGGTGATGGCTGTCGTCGATGAGGACAACGACGTGGTGTACTACAAGGTTGAGTGGGTGAAGTTTTGAGTTTCTGACAAAGATTTAAAGTCTATAAAATCTCACCTTTTATGTGTGGGCTGTTTCATAAATGGTAACTTTTGAAATGTTTGGTGTCTTTTGCTTTGCGTAATTTTTAAAATATTCTTGGGTTTTATTTTGTGGTGGTGTGACAGTCTCCGATATGTGGGGTTGTTAAGCCCGAATGGAGACCGTCAAAGCTTCCGAAGATGTGGGGAGTCTCCGTTCCCCCCGAAAGCCCTCCAATGAAAATGGGAGGAGGGAAGGTTAGCCGTAACGAGGCTTACAAACTTTACACAAGTTACGGCTAACCAGAACGGATTTGCCTCAGTGAATTTCTTTTTTGCCTTGGCAAGACTCACGTTGTGATCTTGTCGTTGGTCAGAAGGGGGTGTTGATTGTCCTTCCCTTTGGGGGGGCAAAGTCTTCGGAAGAAGAAGTAAGCGGGGGAAATTCCATCTCAATAAACGCACGTTCTCTTTTTTCGAGGGACTCAGTATTCAGCAAAATCAGCAGAGTTGCTTTCTTCTCTAGCGTTATATCCTTGAGAGCCGTTAGAAACTTCATAGTGGGGCCAAAGCCATTCTCCAGAATCAGATATTCCACGGCATCTAAAACTATTACCGTCTCCTCATCCATGCTTTTGGCAATCTTGTGGAGGAGAATATGCATGTCGGATGGATCGATGGAATGTTCGCCGGGAACCTTTGTAACCCATATGTACGGGATTTCCAGATTTTTCATAATTTCCGGCCGTCTTGTCACAAAGAGTATCTTTTTTCCTGAGGATAGCCGTATTATCTCGTTAACATCTTGTTCGGACACAATATGGGCACCGCTTTTGATTTTTGCTGATGTGTGGTTGCCGTGGAGTCGTTTTGGAGCTATGGACTTTCTTAGTGTTGTCCTAGAGCCCCACCAAGTTAAGTACGCACCAAAAATCAGTGTAATGGAGAGTATGATATCGTCCAGTACCTTTGTGAATGATGTGGGATACACGTCGTTGAAAACATCCGCTAGGAATCCAAGCCAGAATACCACCAGAAATCCAAATGTCCTGCTGAGGATGCGGGAAGGTAAGAGGCCTGTAAAGGTCCTGTGTCTTTTGAGTACAATTACGAGCATCCCTGTAACTGCGATAAGTTTGACTACTTCAAGGGCCAGCTTTATCTCAGGATAATTCATGATCCCACCTTTTTTTTTCGAATTGAGAACTAATAAATTTTACTCTCTGGCAGTGACATGATTGAAATCAAAACATCGTTTAAACGTTCAATCTATCCTTTAATCGTTATATGCCATTTTTAGTTGTCTCCAAGAACCACCCAGTCGAGAAGGGCAAAGCCTTCGGAAGAAAAAGTAAAAATTGAAGGGAAGGCTTTATATTGATCACTTCAAGAAGCCCGTCTTCTTCCCGAGGTCCTCGAAGGCGTCCAGCACGTACTGGAGGTCCTCCTTGCTGTGGGCCGCGGAAGGCTCGAGCCTTATCCTTGCGGTTCCGAGCGGGACGGTCGGATAGACTATCGCCTGCGCGAAGATGTTGTACTCGTCGTATAAGCGCTTTGAGAATTCCTGGGCGGTCTTCTCGTCGTAGAGCATAACCGGAGTAATCGGGTGCTTGGTGTTGCCGAGGTCGTAGCCCAAATCGCGGAGCCCGTTCTGGAGGAAGTGGGTGTTGTCCCAGAGTTTCCTGACGAGCTCGTCGCTGTGCTGGAGTATCTCGACGGAAGCTATAGCCGCGGCGACGTCGGGCGGGTTCGGGGCGCTTGAGAAGAGGAACGGCCTTCCGCGCTGGCGGAGGTAGTCGATGGCCTCCTCCGGTCCGGCCACGTAGCCGCCGATGACACCGAAGGCCTTGCTCAGCGTACCCATCTCGAAGTCCACTCTATCGTGCAGCTTGAAGTGGTCAACTATACCCCTTCCGCTGTCTCCGAGGACACCCTCACCGTGGGCGTCGTCTATGTAGAGCATGGCATCGTAC